>MEND01000001.1:0-12234 GCA_001768975.1 Bacteroidetes bacterium GWA2_31_9
CTTCAATTTTATCAGTTGTAACATCCAGACAAAGAGAGCTATTATGTGAAGTAAATGGAATTCGAGGATCAAAAAAAAGTTGATGCCTTGAAATATTATGAACCAAGCCACCAAGCTTATTTATTATAAGTTTAGCAATTTCTCTTGCTCTAAAGCCAGTTCCTTTAGTTTCAAGATTATCGGTATCGTCGATTCCTATTAAGTAGTGTTCTATCAAGGTTTGTCGTTTGTTGTTCAATTGTTCATTGTTCAGTTGTTCAATTGTTCGTAATTCAGTTGTAATATTGTTTGAAGTTTGAAGTTTGAGGTTTGATGTTGGCTACGCAGTTAAATCCTAAATTGCTAAATCCTAAATCTCTAAATTTCAAATCCTTATTTATTAATTGTATTAAAAAACTTCTTTGTTACTTTCGATAATGAAACGTCAAATTCGTTTTTCAGTTCGTTGTAAGCATTAATAATATTTTTGCCTTCCTCGGTAAGAATACTTTTTCCACCCGATTTTCCGCCTCTTACTTTATCGGTAAATGTTATGCCAAGTGTTTTTTCTGCTTTTTTTAAGTCGCCCCATGCTTTGCGATAACTTATTTTCAATTCTTTAGATGCAGTCATTAATGAGCCACTTTTATCAATAGCTTCTAGTAGTTTCAGTAAATATTCGTCCAAAATTGTTTCATCACGATAAGAAAGCCATATCTTATAATTAAGAAAAACATCGTAATATTTTGAACCTTTTGAACCTGCCATAAAAACGATATGTTAATTAATTCATATCAATGACAAAAATATTCTTTAATTCTGTATTTGCAAATAGAATCTAATCTTCTTTCGTAAAATTTATTGGCATAAAAAAAGCATTGGAATCCAATGCTTTTTAAATATTATTATTATGTTAGCTTAATATGACCCTGTTATTAATGAGTAAACTATTAGAACAACCATTAAAATACCTAATGATAAGAATATATATCCCATAGTTTTTACAAACTTAATCCATGATGTAGATATTTCCTTTGTAACAACTACAGTTTCAAGCTTACCAGCTTGCTCTAATTCAGCATATTCTCTAGGTCTATCAGCTTTGTACTCTTCTTCTGGAACATGACCTGTAAATATTACTGTATCCATTGGGAAAGCTTCGGGACGAAGGTGAGTGTTGAAAAAGTGGATTGTAAATATAAATCCAACAGCTAATAATGCCTCATCACTATGAATAATCTGTGCAACATTTATAATCCATCCTGGGAAGAATCTTGTAAATAATTCAGGAAACCATAAAATCAAACCGGATAATCCAATAACTGCAACTCCCCAGAATACAGCCATGTAGTCAAATTTTTCCCAATAAGTCCATCTTCCATAATTTGGTCTTGGGCCTTTTCCTAAAAACCACTTAACTGTTCCGATAAAGTCTGTAATATCTTGTTTATTAAACATTAACGAATTTTTACCAAAAATGAATTTAATTGGGCTTACTCGTTGTTTAAGCATTTGTTTAATTAAAGAAAATACATGAAACCCGAAATATCCAAAAGTAATAACTGCTCCAATTCTGTGAACTATTCCAGCACCATGAACTCCACCAAATATTTTAGCGATTACTCTTGCCCACTCCATGTGTGCAAATTTGAGAGTCATACCTGTCAAAGCAAGTAATATAAAACTTAAAATAACGAAAATATGAGTAGCACGCTGACTACTTGTAAACCTTCTGAAATATTTAGCATTTCCAGTAGTCTTTATATGATGCTTTTTCTTTTTGCTAGCCTCTTTTAACGAACGTGGAATCCATAATAATGTATGTAGTCCAAAGAATCCAAATACTCCTAAAAGAAGAGAAGTCATCCCCCAGAAAGTCCAGTACATTGCTGGGTTATCATTATGTGTAGCGTGTGTAAGATAATTTGTAAATTCTACATCAATTCCTGAGTGACATTTTGCACAAGTATTTTTTATATTATTTATACCAACCATTGATTCAGGATTGCTAACTTTTAAGATATTATGTGCTCCATGACAATCTGAACAACGAGCAGCTTTCAAATAGCCTAATACATAAGCTTTACCATGATATGTTTCCTTATAAGTCTCGGCTAGTTTTTTATGGCAAGAACCACACTGAGTAGTTACCTCAGACATAAACTTATCTTTATCAATTTCAGAAATTGTATGTGCAGTGTGACAACTAGCACAAGTTGGATATTTTAAATTTGTACTATCTCCTTGAGTAATTGAATGATCACTTTTTGAATAATCTTCATAAATGCTTTTATGACACTTTGAGCAAGTTTTTGGAATATTTTCTGGATGAACAGATGAAGTCGAATTTGATTCTTTTAGAATATTGTGAGTGGTATGACAATCAGTACAAACAGCACTTGCAAGAAGTCCTTTTTCGTTCAACCCTTTTCCATGTACACTTGCAGAATAATCTTTTAATGCATCAACTTCCATCAATGTTGCATGTTGAGAAGCTCTTCCATCTTTCTGGTGGCATTTTCCACAGTTTTCAGGAATATTTGCTCTATATGTAGGAGCAGTATCATCATATCTTGACTTAATAACATGCTTACCATGACAGTCTGTACAAAATGGAGCATCAGTTTTTTTCGCTAAAAAAGCTTTACCATGGTCGCTATTAAAATAAATATTTGCAACTTCAACATGGCAATTTGAGCAATCAACTTGTTTTGCTGTTTCACATGGTCTTTCTAATTTATGAGAAACATCAGTATGGCACTTTGTACATGAAATATTTCTATGAACTGATTGTGAAAATTCTTTGACATCAACATGTAACGAAACTTTCTCATTATTTTCCATTTTAGAAATATCAGCAGTAGCATGACATTTCAAACAAACTTTATCTGAAACATTTTCAGCAACATCTGCAACTGTTACTTTATGAGGTGGATGGCACTTTGAACAAGACGGAACATCGCCAGGACTACTCTCCCATAGTTCTTGTTTGATTACTTTTTTATGTACTTCTTCAATTTTCACATGGCATTTCATACATGTGCGTGCAATTTTATTTGTATTAATCGAAGAATTAGGGCTTGTATGAGGTAGTACTAAATGGTTTTCGTGACAATCGTTACAAGTTGCAGTAACAATTAATCCTTGTTTAAAAAGACCAATCCCATGAATGCCTTCGCTATAATTTTCTATAATGTTATGTTCGGTAATATTATACATTCTGGCTACTGGGGCTCCTTCTTTATGGCAATTTCCACAAAGAACAGGGATATTCATTTTGTATGTTTTAGATTTAGAATTTGAACTTGGCAATACATCATGCATTCCGTGACATTCCTTACAATCTGGAGCATAAGGTGCACCCAACTTTTTTGCTTGACCATGAATTCCTCCAAAATATTTATACTGAGCATCTTTATGACAATCGCCACAATTAACTTCTCGTAATTGTTCAGCATGAGGAAAATCGGCAACTGCGGCATCTTTGTGGCATGATGCACAAGTTACATTCTTATGAACAGATTTGCCAATTATAGACTTTTCAACAAATAATGAAATAGTTTTCCCTCCTCTAACAGTAGTTAAACTGTTATCCTCATGACACATCAAACAATCATCATTAGATTGTGAATAAATAAAACTATTGCTAAACGCTAACAGTAATATAAAAAATAGTGTGAGTTTTAATTTTGAATATTTAATCATATACCAAAGTTTAATATTTTGTTGTAAAATTAAATAATTAAGAACGCTTATACATTCACCATAACATGTTTATTAACAGAGTCGTAATTTTCAAAAATAATATTCTAATAATTTTGTATAAATAAATAAAAAGATAATAAGGTATATTTAAGTATAAATATATAAATATCAATTTGTTTTGATTTACTAATCGGAATAATGCAATACAGTATTTAATAACTAAAAATTATAATTTCCTAATAATTAATACATTTTATATATTGTAAAACATTTTTTTTAAAATTTCCACAACTCCATTTAGCTTGATTAATTCAAACAATAGAACACTTCTAAAGGCTCTGTGCATCGCATTAGAATAAGGAATATTGAATAGCAAAATAACATTTATTAATTCAGAACACTTGACCAGATTATTGAATTATAGCAAATTAGCTTAATTGTATCGTAAAGAATTTTGTAGCATTGTTAGCAATTTTGTACTAAATAAGTTTGAGTTTGCTCATAGAGCAATAATGGCAATAAAAAAACACATGCGACTATTCAGTATTTCCTATTGGGAATATACATGATTCAATTTGTTGCTGTATATGTCCTACGGACAAACAGTAATATCGTTTTAGTATTTTATTGACATATAAGCCCTATGGGCTATTTTATGAAATCAAATTATATTGCTTACTAAAAATAGGATAGCTTCGTTTGTGGGCGATTCAAGAGGTCTTAAATAATAATTTTTAAAATAAAAATGCACCAAACAAATAATTGAAAAAATGCTGTAAAAATTACAGCAAATTCAATTTTTTAAGCTCATTCTTAAATGTTTCATCTTTACTTATCTCATTCATAAAGAAACTTTCAATATCAACATTTGATTTTTCTACAGAAGATATAAATAAGTTTGCAAAATTGCTTAATTTTTTACGTTTGCCCGATTTCATTTCTAGCCATTCAATTACAATTTTTTTGAATTTTAGTTTATGCTCATCTTTATAATGATGGAATGTGATTTTGCCATCTACAACTGCAAAACTAACTGGATATTCTGACGGTCGAAACATTACAAAAAACCAATGCCAAACAACAATAGCAAGTGTTGCTAAAATTGCTTCATAAAAGTGAACTATCTCACTAACTTTTATTACCCAAAGAGGAGCCCAACTTCCAACAATGGTCGGAAACCAAAGAATAAATCCAGTTAATCCCATAACTAAAGTTCCCCAAATTAATGCCCAATATTCCATTTTTTCTACATAATTATAATTGTCAAATTCGGGATGCTTTTTCGACATTCCTAAATGATAAAACATATTTTGAAATATCTGTTTTAAATCTAAAAAGTTAGGGAATAAACCTTTAAGAACATCTCTACCTCTTGCTGTAAACACCAAATATACAACATGATAAACCGACAAAACCATCATAACTACAGCCGAAATTCGATGTACAAGCTGACGTGCAGTTTCGTCTAAGCCAATATAAAGCAATCCATCGCTCCACCAGCTATCTGGAAACTTTAACTGAAATCCGGTAATCGCAAGTATTAAAAACGAACTTAATAACATTAAATGTTGGATTAATTCATTTTTAGTAAATCGAGGAATTTTTATTTCGTTGATTGTTGATTTTCTGCGTTCTCTTAATTCGTGTATAAATATAATTAGGTTGTGAACTATCATGCCTCCAATTACAATTATAATTAGCCAGAAATAAACAAATTCGACAATATCTTCTATAAATTTTGCCGATGTATTTGAATCAGAAGTATGTGAGTAACTTTTTGAAAAAACATCATTTGCTTTTTTATGACAAGATTTACATGTTGCAACAATATTGTTTTTATTAATTGACGATTCTATATGACTTTTTGGTAAAATTTTATGAACTCCATGGCAATCGACACACATTGCAGCAGTAGTATCTCCTCTTGAAACTGCCAATCCATGATAACTGTCCTGATAATTTAAAGCACTTGCTCCTTCTAGCCCATATCTTTCTGATAATAATAAATTTTGATGACATTGTAAACAGGTATTATCCTGTATTTTTTTCATTTCAATTCGCTTTTCATCAGTATTTACTGCATGAATGCTATGCTCGCTATGACAATCATTACATGATGGAGATTCTCTTACGCCTTTTTTAACACCCATCCAGTGAATTGATTGTAAATATTCATCAGTAATTTGTTTATGACATTCGGAGCAAACGGCAGGTATATTAATACTCGCAATTTTTGAAAATGGCTGAATTCTGTTTTTAATATCGTGTATTCCATGACATTTTGTGCAAGTAGCCGCATTTTCACTACCAGCTTCAACTAACTGTCCATGAACAGACTTAGAATACATTTTCCCAGGTGCTTTTACTGTAGATAAATGCTTTTTGGAAAACTCTGGATTATCATGACATTCACCACAAGTTTTAACTAAATTAGTAAAATGAGCTTTGCTACTATTATCTGATACAGGAAGTATGTTGTGTGAACCATGGCAGCTCCAACACTGAGCAGCCTCATCAATTCCTTCAGCTAATGAAATACCATGAATACTCTCACGATGTTGTTCTGCTATAGAACTATGACATAGGTAACAATCGGCAAGCTTTCCCTCTTTTGGATTTTCTTGATGATTATCTAAATTATTAACAACATAACTATGGCAATTTGAGCATGATAAATTTTTATGGATTGAACCCTCTATCTCTGTTTTATAATTACTCTTATCGTGACATTCTTCGCAATTTGCATTAACAGAAGCTATATTATGAAACTGAACTTTAAAAACATTTTCCTTATGACATTGTTTGCAATAATCAGCAAATTTATCATTTACATTTTTAGTCGATTTTATATTATGAGAGCCATGACAAGTTTTGCATGATGGTGCTTTATCATCAGCGATATTCATTATATTATGATGAACATCGTTTTGCTCCTGAGATGCTATCAAATCATGACAAACGCCACAATTAACTAGCTTTGCGTCACCTTTTTCATGTTCATCTGTTTTTATATCTCTATGACAATCATCACATTTTACAACTTTGTTATGAGCAGATTTTTCGATTAAATTATCATGACAGTCTAAACAATTAATTTTTTGACTGTATAAATTATTGAATGATAATAAGATTATTATTACTGATTGAAGAATTTGATTGTAGAATTTCATAATCATTTAACTTTTTTTAAAGATACAAAATTAATGTATTTTAAACTATTTTAATCTTTTAAAATTCTGTTTTATAACGATGTTGAATAACTCTGCTTTTTAACAGAATTGTGTAAATAGAGGATATTTTTATGCGTTTATCTTTCGTATGCTTTTTCTGTATGACAAGCATTTTTACATGAGCCACCAGTTTCGGTGCTTCTAAATGCTTGAGTCATTTCGTAATTTCCGAATAAAACTTTTGATTTGATTAGATGTTCATTTTCTGAACCGTGAATATCATGGCATAAAGTACAACTGCGACCCTTATTACCATTTATATGAACAAAATGAAGGTTTTTATTTGCACTTCTAAAACTTGTAGCACTTGTTGTTGTTGCACTCTCAATCATTGCTGCATCATGGCAATTAAAGCATAAAGCAAAACTATCAGGGTTTACAACAGTATATTCACTTGAAGGGAATTTATCTGCTAATAAGTTTTTACGGTCTGATGAATGAGGTTTATGGCATGTAATACATCCATCCTCAACAGCTGCATGAATTACTTTTGCTGTTGTTACTTTTTGCTTAATATTTGGTATTTTGTGTCCATTTGCATCTATTACTTTATTATGACAACTTAAACATAATTCTTTTGATTCTTTCTTCAAAAGCTTACCAACCTCTGTTGAATGAGGAGAATGGCAATTAATACATGATTTTTTATCAGTTATAGCACCATGAATTACTTTTGATTTATCAATAGAACTTTGAACTGCATCATGGCAAGTATAACATAATTGTGGTAACTTTTCTGTAAAGTTAAACGCTTTTGTAATTATTGAATGATCTGCTCCATTAGATTGATGGCATGTTTCGCAATCTTGTGCAACCGGATGAACATTCGTTTTTGAAATTAATTCGCTATGACATTCTTTGCAATTTGACTCATTATTAAGTATATTTTCAATTTTTGGAGCTAAAACAATTTCATTTTTAGAATCATCTACTAATAAATTGTTAAACAACAATATAGATATAATAATATAAAAAAAACTGTTCATTTACTAATTGTTAAAATTTTCGAACTATTCTAACATAAGCTCCTTTAAAATCAATGCTTTCAGTTAAATATTTTTTATTATAGTAATCAACCCCAAAAGTAAAATATAATTGTCTTAAAGAGGTTGTAAACTCTGCTTTTACAGTAAATAAATCTAAATCAATTTGCTTTCCTGTTTGATTTCTATATCCACAGTTAACCATAAATTTTGTTCGTGTATTTAACATGTATCCTAACGAACCTGCAATATCTGTATATCTTTGATTTACTTCATTATTAATCATTTTATAATCACGTAAAGAACCATTCAATGAATACATGAACTTTTGCTTAATTGTTCCATTTAGAGAAATATAATATCTCATTAACTTATATGGAATTACTGTGCTTCTATAATCGTCGTACTCAGCACCTCCATTTATAAAGCTAAAGTCGAACCTTGCACCATAAACATATTGATTAAAATAATTAAGTATTAAAAATTCTGTTTGTTTCTGATTTACAAAATTTTGTGTTGAATATCTTCCATAAATCTCAAACCATTTCAAAAACTGTACACTTAAAAATAGTAAATGATTATTAGAATCATATTGATATGTAGCTGATTGTGTGGCAGTATAATCAACATAAACTGATGCATTATTTGCTATTTGTCCACCAGGCATTCGCTGAATTTCAAGAAAATTATCACGCTCAATTAAAATATAATCAAAATTTTCCTGATAAATTATTGTTCCTGTTTCATCGGTAACTAACACTGAAGACCTATTTATATAAGGTTTTGCAAGCAAAATAATCTGACCATCTGTCAATTTATATTCCTCATTTATAACATCAACTGGCGAACCAGATTTTATTTGACGTAATCTTTCATACCTATATGATATTGTCAAAAGACCTGTTGGAATTTTCTTCTTATATAATAAATCAATTCCTTCAGAATAATTTGTCTCATCAAAAAGAGTGTGGTCTGCTTTCGAATAATCAAAGAAAATATTTGAAAATAAACTCTCATATAATTTATGACTAAGTTTTGAATTAACTCTATGTTGATTTAACTTATATACAAAACGATCTAAACTATAAAAATTATAGCTTCCATTAAAGTTTAAATTTTCGGGCAATTTCAGAAAAATTCTTTGATATGAATTTAGTCTTTTAAACTCATCATAACCCGTTTGATTTATTCCGGTAAGTATTGAATTAAACACATAATTTCTTTTTCTATCGAAAGCAACTTCGTTGGTTAGTTTTATCTGGTTACTAATATTTTTCACTTCAAATAATTTAGCATCTCTTCTGAAAAATTCGTTATAATTATATGAAAATTCATCTTTATAATAACGCTTAAATACTAAAAGGTTATATTTCGCTTCCAAATTACGTTGTTCACCCTCAAATTTTCTTTTTGTATCAAGTTCTAATTGATTCCATTTTCGGTCATTATAGCTAATTGTTGCTGGCAAGATACTATTTCTTATAGCAAACAAACCTCCATAATTAAGGTTTTTTCCTTTAATGTTTGTAATATTCTCTCTATTGCTATAAGCCTCACTATAACCACCTAATGCAGTAAATGATACATGTTTTTCTTTAAAGAAAGTTGCTCGTCCATCAAACTTTTTAATATTATTTGCCTCTGCTCTATCAGGTACAATAAGATAAGTATCCTTAAGTTTTTCAGGATTATATTCTGCATCTAAATCAAGAGTTAAAAAATTGGGATGCAACACATAACTATTTGTTCGTAAAATAATTCCTCCCGAATACAATGAATATTTTTCATTCTCATGAAAATCTTTAAAGTACTTATTTTGTTCTCTGTAAAGACCTTTAAAGTTTATTTCACCCCAAATTCTTGTCAATTGAAAAGCTTTTAAATCGCTATATTTTTTAACAGCATAACCTCCATATTCTCCACCAGATTCTTTATTTTTTTTGGGTTTATAATTTTGTGAATAGCCAAGAGTACTCAAAAGTATTAAGGAAATTAGAATTGATATTTTAAAATTGATTATTTTCATGCATAATTAATTTAAAATATATCTATCTGAGCCACCATGCGGATTATGGCAATCTGTACAATTTGTATCACCTATATCCGAATGATTTTCATTTTTCAAAACCATTTCAAGACTATGACATTTTGTACATAAATCCTGACCTTTTCTCAAAAGCAATTTTTCAAATTTCGAAACATGAGGGCTATGGCAAGCAGTACATACGCCTCCAGAAACAGGACCATGCAAGTATGCAAACTTAGTACTAAAATCTTCATGACATTGATAACAAAGAGTAGGTTGCTCTTCGACATATTTCCCCATTGATGATTTTATATGGCAATTCTCACAATCTTTTGCTTTATAAGGAGAATGAGTAAATACTTGTTCCTTCGTACTAGCTATTAAATTGTTTTTCAAATCATTGCTATCAGCATTATTTACTAATAAATTAGATTGATTTTCAACTTTTGAACTATCAGGAACTCCATCAAAGAAAAAAGTTAATATCTTCTTATTTGGCGAACAAGCAATCATAAATAATAAAATGAAAATGAATAAAAAATTATTTTTATGTCTATTGATTAAATTCATTTAGAATGCTAATTCATTTTATTTTTAAAAATACTATAAAGAGACCTTCTTCCCTTTTGGTTTTCTTTTATTTTTACTATTCTGTTTTTCTTCAATTTGTTCTGGTGTAGCATTTTCTACAAATCCATAAACACTAAGTTTATCAGGGCCATACTGGTTAGTAATAAAAATCAAATATTTCAAATTATAGCTAATATCCACAAATTTCTGAAAGTAGTCTAAGTTATCGTATTGAATGCAAATTCCAAATGGCAAATACATATCGCCATGTCCTTTATATGAACCACCAAAATGCATTAATAAATTACCTTCTTTATTAAAAATCTGTGCATTTTCAAAACCGGCATCAACTACATAAAGATTTTCATTTTTATCAACTGCAATTCCTTTTGGTCTAACAAATTGTCCCTGAACCTTTCCATAGCTACCAACAGTAGAAATAAATTTACCTTCTTTATCAAAAATTTTAATTTTAAAATCTCCGAAATCAGTTACATAAACTTTATCGTTATTAAATACAACACTTATTGGAGTATATAAATGTTCATCAGTTCCAGCTTCTGCCTCAGGAAAATCAAAAAGTAAATCGTAAGAACCACCTTTTTTATAAACACTGATTTTATTATTTTTTGAATTAGTTACCCAAATTTTGTCATCAGAAACAAAAACATCTGTTGGTACAAAATTCTCTTGTTCTCCAAAAGCATTTACATATAAACCCTTTTCGTCAAATACAACAACTTGCTGACGTTCTCTATCTGCAACATACAGATATCCATTATTGTCAGTAGTACAGCCAATTGGCATTTTTAATTCGCCTTTTCCTTGAGGAATAAATGTAATAAAACTGCTTTTTTCAAAATCAATAATTACCAATCCTTTTATCCCTGTATCACAAATAAATACTTTCGATTTATAAGTTGATAATCCATGAGGTTTTGTAATTTGTAATTTTTCTTTAGACCCGACAATAAATTTAAAAAAATTAGCCTTATTTCCGGTAATAAAATCAGAAGTTGTAATACTTGTAAGGTATTGAATTCTTGTAGTGTCAGGTGGAGATGGGTAAATTACTAAATCTTGAATAGCTAGATTTTTTACATTCTTATTACAAGAAATAATTGTTAAGAAGCCTATTAAAATTACAAAAAAGAATAGTACTATATTTTTGACCATCACAAATATTTGAAATACATGAAAAAAAAGGGCAAAATTGCCCTTTTGAATTATTAATCAATCAATTTAAAAAAGTATTATTATTTATTATGACAAGTAATACATAAAGCACTAGCTACATTGCTAACTCTTAAAAATGAACCATGAGTATTATCATGAACATCATGACAAGAAGCACATTGCATTTTACCACTAAATAACATATCCGCAGAAATTGTACCTCCTAAACCTGAGTTAGTAGTAGTAGGATTATGAAGACCAGCATCAGTTCCTGATAATGCTGCATCATAAGTAAAAGAAATTGGATGATCATTTGTTAAATCAGTTCCTACATATGTAGGATTTCCTGATGCAATTAAGTTAGTTCCTGTAGTAACTCCACCAAAATTTTCTAAAGCTACAGTACCATCATGACAACTTAAACATAATTTAGATTCATCACCTGGTTGACCAACTGTTGCATCTAAAGTTGAAGATGAATATACTGTATAAGCAGCAACTGCTGTTACTTTATGATTCCACAATGGTGCAGTAGCAACAGTCATATCTCCATTATGTGGTGTAT
>MEND01000001.1:12249-15632 GCA_001768975.1 Bacteroidetes bacterium GWA2_31_9
ATTCACCTGTTGTATTCCAAGCTGACCCAGTAAAATCGTGAGAAGTTCCTGATATTTGACTCATTCCTACTTGAAAAATAAATGCTACAAAAAGCATTAATAAACTAAATCTTTTCATTTCTTAAAATTTTAATAGTTAATTATATTTTTATATTTAATTGAAACAAATTTACTTTTTAAATAAATAGTTGTTTTTTTATTTAAGTGTTTTTTAACACTTTCAAACATGCTAGAAAACATACATCTTGTGGTGTTTGCTATTACTGGTTTAAGTGTAGTGGCATTGTATTATTTTTATTATCATTAATAAATAATTTTTTCTTTGCAGGACAAGGCAAATCATTAGACCAACTTACCCAATCATATTCAGCATAAGCTTGACCATGACCATGGCAAAACTGACATCCGACACAATCATGCGACATTGGTGAAGCATTGTACCAATTTGAATGGCAAACATTGCATAACCCTTGTGTTCCAGCCCAATCGACTGTTGTTCCTGAAATTGAAATAACGACCGAACGACTTGATCCAAAAGTAGCCCAAGGTGGTCCTAAAAATGGGCCTGTATATCTCTCGCCATCATCAACATATGATGTTCCATTAACAAAATCACGAATCATATAAGGATTTCCTAACGTATTTGATGTTGTATAAGAACCATGTTGGTCGTGGCAATCTAAACATTGTAAATTATATTGAGGAGCTCCTGAATAACCAGTCCAAGCTCTTTTTGAATTACTACCATGTGCACTATTTGTCCATCTATAATCAACCCACCAAGGCGAAATACCATAATTACATGATTCAAGCCCACGCAAAGGAATAGAAGGACCGGTAACACTTAAAGGAAAACCTGGAGAATTTGGTCCAGTACCACCATTATGGCAACTTATGCAAAAGTCATTTGTTGTAAAAGTCCAATTATTTGTTGGATTAAATGGGTCTATAATTATTGATGTTTGAGATGATGTGTGTGCACCATGACAATTTAAACATTCTAATTTTGCTCCGCTAAAGCTCTGGTCAGAATCGCTAATATCATGATGACTATTAACAGCTCTGAGAGTGCCCTCTTCTCCCCAACAAAAATCGCCATACTTTTCGTTCCACTGTAAAGTACCAAGAAATTTTGTTTTAGCATCGGGAGCCATATTTCCATTACCAAAAGGGTCTAATGGTGTAGCAATTCTAGTTGCTCCATCTGTATCATGACAGCTTTGGCAAAAGGTAGAAACATCAGGGTCAGTATGTATTGAATCTACTTTTAGAAAAGTATAAATACTGCTATTATCAGCATCAATTAAATCAACATAGCCATCTTTATGTGAAGTCATATCATGACAAATTTTACAATCATTCCCATCAAGAGCAGCCCCATAATGTGCATGTGTATTACTTGCTGGAAACTCAACTACAATTGCCCTTCTGCCTCCAATAGGAATACCATCTCCATTATCTTGTGATACATTATGACAACCAATACAATCAATTGGCACAAATGCATTTTCATGTGGATGGCAAGATATACAATCGCTTCCATTATTATGACTACCTCCAGTACCGTCATTTTTATGATAATTTGTAGCAGTGTGACAAACTTCACAAACCCCATTAAAAGTTGCATCACCATCGGCATAGGAATTTGCTCCCGAAGTTGAAGATAAAACAACAGGTTTTATTCCACTATTTGGTGTAGAAATGTTACTTCTAACCATATAAATATTTGTTTTGTCGGGATTGTGTGCTTGATGGCAATTTGAGCAAGACATTCCTTGATGGTCGCCATAAGTATGACAGCTTTTACATAAATCATTATCATTAGTCTGACGTAACAGATACCCATCATTTGTAGTAGCATAATGAACACTGTGACAACTCGAACATTCAACTTTTGAATTAAACAAAATCAAAGAGTTTTGTGGTGCTGCAAAAAACCTTGAATCGCTTGACGAGTAAGAAATTCCAACAGGATGGCTTCCTCTGTTATTTATATCATCTGTATATCTCATAATATCTCTTGCAGTATGGCAATTTTTGCATAATGCGTCAGCCGAATTATCAGTTCTTAAAAAAGGACTATAAGTTTGCGAGTGCTGATTATGACAAGTTGAACAAATAATAGTATCATTAACCAAACGTAGAATCATTTCACTATCGGTGGTAAGATTTGTTTCAAAAGCTGAATTAATTGAAGGTTTCTCCCACGAATGTGAGTTACCACTTATACCTGGAATAGCTTTCATTGCATTTGAGAAAGGCTTTGCACTTGCAACTCCTGATGAATTATGGCAACTAATACATAAATTAGCATTTCCATTTACTCCTGTAATAGTTCCACCAGAAGAATTATGAGTCATGTGACAAGAATTACAAGTACCATGAGGCAAGGCACTTATCCCAAAATAATTTAAAGTATATATGGGTTTAAAATTTGCAATTGTAATATCAATTAAAAAAATGCTTAAGCTAATAATGATTATAAATACTATGTAATTTTTTATTTTTTTTCGCATTATATTTCAATGAAATAACTGTCAAAATTAAATAATATAAAATGATATAACATGTTCTTTAGCAACAAATTTATTAAAAACTAATCTTTAATACATCGAACACTTAAAGCGTCTTTTTTAAAATAATATCCTCTGTTTATATCACTTGAGTCATGATAAAGTCGCCTCGAAAATGCTTGCTTTGAATCAAACTCTGTGGTTGACCAAAAATAAGCATACAACTCAGGATACCTAAATGAGCCATCAAATGTTCTAATTACCTGAGGAATACCACAAAAACCACTTTTATTATCTGCTCCTGTTTCTGGTTCAGTCCAATGCAAATGACCTACTTCTTTTAAATTATTTCCAATAAACATTCCCCGATGCCCAATTTTATTACAATCTTTATCTACATCAGGTTCTAAATAATTTTCAAGAATACAAAATTCATTATCTGAAGGAACATGCCAACCTGAAGGGCAAATGTTTCTATTATCGACAACTACATACCACGTATAAAGTCTGCCATATATTTTAATTAAGCTATCAACATTTTGATATGCCCATTGATATTTTGGATTTATAGAATTTGATAAGTCTAAAGTATCGGGCTTTGATGTATCTATTAAATCGCCATTTTGATAATGAATTACTCTCAAATTTTCACTCATCCAAAACTGAGTTCCAATTTTAACCGTTTTATAAATATTTCCATCAATATCAGTTATTTCAACATCACCGACTTGAGAAAAAGCAAAATAATTAATTAAAACTGCAAAAGAGAATAAAAGTATTTTTAGCATAACTTCTTTGAATAACAATTTTTACTAATTACCTTATTATAAATATTGTAACTCTAATATGCTGGATTATAATCCTTATTTC
>MEND01000001.1:15695-22988 GCA_001768975.1 Bacteroidetes bacterium GWA2_31_9
CTTCTTTTGATGTATGATAGCTATGATCTTGAAAACGTGAATTATTATCATTAGTATAATAACTTGCCACCTGATGGCACTTACTACAAATTTCATAATCATTTGCACTACCTCCTCCATGAGCTGAAACGTAATTATAATTTGTACCTGCTCCAGTTCCATTATCTAAAATATGAAGATTTGTTGACCCATGAGGTCCTCTGCCATATCCAGCTCCTGCATTTGAGTTAGTATGACAATCGGAACAATAAACTCTTGATGTATAAGTATATCCAGCTTGAAATGTTCCGGCATTAATATTAAGGTTTTTACCTGCTGCCATAATTGGGTGATACGACAAGCTACTTGGATTATATTCCTGTGCCATATCTCTTGAGTCGGCTATTTGAGAATTTGTTCCACCAGTTGTAACTTTTTTCAAACCATCGGCAACAAAAGCTGTTAATCTAAAGCCATCGGGTAAATATGATGGTAATGTTGTATAGCTTGAGTGGCATTTATAACAAACCTGATATTCTTGTGTAACAGCATTTTGCCAAATAAATCCAGTTGGAGCACCAGCTCCTGAATATGTAGGTTCTACTCCTTTTGCTCCAGTCATAGTTGGGAATAAAGTTGGTGCAGTTGCAGTTCCGGCTTTTACTCCATGCGGATTATGACAATCTACACATTCAACATGTCTGTTTGCTCCACCAAATGAAGCTCCTGTTGTTTCTCCAGCATCATGCTTACGATAGTATGCAGTAGGATCGTGTTTAAAAAATTGTGTTGCTGAATTTGTATATGAACTAAAAGCTAAGTGTACTTTAACTGATGCTACTCCTGCCGCTCCATGACAACCAAGACAAAACTCTTCTTCTTCATCCATTGGGTCTGCAGTTCCATCTGTAGCTTTTGTATATGGCGAAAGCATAGTGCTTTTATTTGAACCATGACCGTTATCGTGACAATTTAAACAAGTACTTGTAGTTGCTGCACCTTTATGTGCAGAAGCATTCCACATTGTTGCGTCAACTAATGGAACTGAAACATTATCACTAAATGGTGTCAAATCTCCATTAGCACCATTGCTATCGTGACAATTTAAACAAAAAGTTTCAATACTTGATTTATCTACAGGATCATAAGTTATAACATTCAAATATCCTTGGTCTGGGTCAAATAATTTTATGTTTCCCTTTTTATGGTCTCCCATATAATGGCATTTAATACAATCATTTACATTAGGAATTGAACCAGTTACATGATGCGAAGTTCGTTTAAAATCACCACCTGTTCCAGTTCCATTTCCGTTTGCATCTACAATTTGTCTTCTTCCTCCTGCTGGACCAACTCCAAGTTTATCCTGAACAGTATTATGACATTGAAAGCAATCTGTTTGAGCATAAAAACCTTGATTATGAGGATGACAAGTTACACACTTTTGAGTCGAAGGCATGTGGCGAGCATCAGCTGTTCCTCCATTAATATTTGTATAATGATCTGTCAATGTGTGACAAACTTCGCAAATACCATTTGCAGTTCCTGATGCATCTCCATAATTTGCAGCAGTGGTATTTGTCGCAAAAGATACAGGCATCGAACCGCTATTTGGAGTCGCTATATTATCATTAAGGAGATAAATATTTGACGAACCATTTCTGTGAGCATAATGGCAAGTTGTGCATGTCATACCTTTATGGTCAAGTGTTGAACTATAACTTTGGTAGCTATGGCAATCAGCACATAAATCATCCTTAGAAGAATTACGTAATAAATTTCCATCATTTGAAGTTGAAGCATGTACTTTATGGCAAGATGAGCAAATAACATTACCTCCAGTACTCATTGGAAGCAAAGTAGATTGAAATCTTGAATCGGCAATATTATATGCAATATCAATTGGATGAGTGCCTTTGTTTGAAGGATTCATTGCATAAGTAGTCTTAACTCTTGCAGAATGGCAATCTTTACATAATTCATCGCTTGTACTAACTTCCCTTAAAAAAGGTGAGCCAAGAGCAGAAGTGTGCTGATTATGACAAGTAGAACAAATTATAGAATCTCCAGGTAATCGGAGTAACATACTTGCTATTGTAGTAAGGTTTGTTTCATAAGGTGCATTTACTGAAGGGATATCCCATTGATGTGAAGTTCCACTTGCTCCGGGAATAGCTTTCATTGAATTTGCAAAAGGCTTCGAACTAGCTGTTCCACTAGAGTTATGGCAGTTGATACATAAATTAGAATTTCCATTAATAGCTGTTAATTGTCCTCCGGGTGAAGTGTGATTAATATGGCACTGATTACATGTATTGTGAGGAGGAATTACTGTAACTGCTATACTTGAGGACGTTGATGTTCCACAAGCATTTGAAGCTGTAACTGAAATATTTCCGTCTTGACCAGCTAAACCTGATGTAACTGTTAAAACCGTTGTTCCAGCACCACCGTCGATTGTCCATCCTGTTGGTACTGTCCAATTATAAGTAGTAGCCCCAGCAACAGGGTCAATATAATAATTTAATCCACCACTTTCTGGTCCTGCTGATGAAGGTCCTGTAATTATTCCAGGATTAGAAGGAGCGGAATTTACTGTCATTGTAATTGTATTTGAGGTAGCAGTTAAAGGTGATGCACAAGGTGAATTACTTGTCAAAACACAACTTACTTGATCGTTATTGACTAATGAAGCATTTGTATAATTTGGACTATTAGCACCAACATTCCCACCATTGAGTTTCCATTGATAAGCAGGAGTTGTTCCTCCAACAGTAGGCGTTGCTGTAAAAGTTACAGAAGTTCCAGAACAAATTGTTGAACCGGGAGCAGCACTTATAGCTACAGCAGGAGCTGCAGTAACAGCCGAAGTTATACCAGTTACTTGAAAATTTCTAGAACCCAAAGTAGATGCTGTTGAACCAGAACCATATAGCCTTAATGTAATAGTTTGACCTTGAGCGACAACAATTGAAATAGCACCTGAAGTAAAATTAAAATTTGTATTAGAAGCTGTCATATTATAATTTCCACCAATTTGAATTTCTGGAGCACCCGAAATAGAATACCACATTTCAAAGCAACGACTTGCAGCACTTGACCTCCCAATAAAAGTAACTAATGTAACTTCTAAATCGTTACAACCTGATGGCGATACAGTGTATTCATAATATTTAGTTAATGTTGGAGTGCAATATCCTCCACCAAAATTTGTTGCCCTTGCACCGTAAGTTGCATCATAAGTCGGAACATTTAGTCCTGCACTGAAAGTATGAGCAGTAGCAGTTACGTTTCCTGTAGTGGTAACATTTCCATTAGCTGTAGAAGCCCATGTTGCAGTTGCAGCCTGAGAAAATGCATTGTTAGAATATGATGTTAAAAACAAGAGCATAGCAATTAGGCTATATTTGTTTAGAAAAAATAATGAAACTAAAGATGTATGCTTTTTCATATTATATAGATATTATTCTTTAATAATTCACTTAATTAATATATAAACTAAAGTTTATTGATTACTAATTTTTCTGTTTTTGAAATACCGTCAGCAACAATCTTAATTGTATATATTCCTGATGATAAATTTGTAAGGTCAATATTTTCAATTGAACGATTATAATTTCCAGATTGAATAATCTGACCTAAAGAATTAGTAACTTCAATTGTCCAGTTTTTTTGATTATTTCCAATTATTGCAATTGTAACATCGCCATTTGATGGATTTGGAAATACAGAAATACTAGTTTCAGAATTCTTTGAATTAATATTTACACCAAGTAAATTAATAATTTGTGATATTGTACTATCTGCACAAATGCCATTAGATGCAGTAATCATTACAGTATAAATATCAGGCGATTGATATAAGTGAATTGGATTTACATCTGCACTTGACTGTCCATCACCAAAGTTCCATAAATAAGTATTTGCATTTTGAGAGTTATTTGAAAATGTAATTTCAAGTCCATTTGTATTATAAATAAATGATGGATTTGCATAGTAACTTTCTGATATTAATGTGCTTCCAGCGATATTAACTCCAATACAATTATTAGAAGAAATATTATTAATTTGATAAATACCTGAGCTACTAACTGATAAATTGTATGGATTATCAGAAGTTGTAATAATATTTGGATTTAAACCATCAATCGTATATGTAAAAGTCCAAGGAGCTAAACCACTAAATTCGACAGGAATATTAACATTAGAACCAACACAATATGATGCAGAAGAATTAATCAAAGAGGCAGACGGTAATGGAATTACAACAACTTCAGGAGTTCCAAGTGTAGATAAATTAGAACAATTATTGTCAGAAACAGATTGAATTTCATAAACACCTGCTTCGGCTGTATTTAATATATATTGATTATCAGAAGTTGTAATATCAATTTGATTAAAATTATTAACTGTATATGAAAAAGTCCAGGGTGCAGTACCAGTGAAATTTATAGGTAAATTAGCAATTTCTCCTTCACAAATTTGCAATTGATTGTTTCCATCGACAAATTCAGAAGTTGGTAACGGATTTAATATAACATTTGAAATGCCTATATTATTAGAACTAACGCAACCATCTCCATATAAGCTAGTAATTTGATATGTTCCTGCTTCATTAACTTGTAATTGGTATAGATAATCAGAAGTAATGACTTCAAGATAAATACTATCGTTTATTGAATATACAAATGTAAATGGAGCATTGCCTGTAAATTCAACTGGAATTTCAACTACATTGCCAGAACAAATACTTGTATTTACTTCTGTCATTATCGATGTTGGAAGCTCTTTAACAATTAATTGTTTTGTGCTTTGTAATGTACTTGAACTACAATTAGCATCGCTAATATTTATTATACTATACTCTCCAGTCTCAAATGCTGTTAGTTCATAGGTATTTGCTAACGAAATTTCTGAAACAGGATTTTGATTATTTAATGTGTATGTAAATGTCCAGGGTGCGATACCTGTAAATTCAATTGGAAAAACAGTAAATTCACCTTGACAAACTGAGACTACAGAATTAGAAGTAAATGAGGAAGTTGGGAGGGCACTTATAGATATATCGGCATTGCCTACAAAAACACTTCCACTACAACCACCTGCCGAAATAGAAGTTATCTCAAATAATCCAGCTTCAGATGTTGTAATAATATAAGGATTATTTGCAGTAGTAATTGATATAGGATTTGCTCCATCTTTTGTATAGGTTAATGTCCATGGAGAAGTTCCTGTTAATTGAACTGGAATATTTATTGAACTTCCAGAACAAATTGAAGTATTGCCAGTTGAAATATTTGTAGTTGGAATTGTGCTATTAACAGTGATTTTTGCACTTCCTGAAAAGCATGTTCCTGCTTTATTCAAATCAGAAATTGCTACAATTTCATATAATCCGCCTTCAGCAACATTCAAAATATAAGGATTATCAGTTGTTGTAACATTAACAGGATTTAATCCATCAATAGTATATGTAAAAGTCCAAGGTGCTGTTCCTGTAAAATCAATTTTAATATCAGCAAATTGTCCCGAACAAATTGTAGCATCAGAATTTATAATATTAGACGTTGGTAATGTATCATTTATATTAAATATTTCTAATGCACCATTGTTCATTGAAGTAATTATCGCTCTTTCTTGCGAATCAAAAAGAATATCCATTGGAACATTTAAATCACCTGTTTGTGTTCCAAATTGACCAAAACGTGTTACAAAATTATTGTTTTTGTCAAAAACTGTAATATTTCCCTGAAATGGATCGCAAACGTACAAGTTTCCACATTTTCCAATAGTCATTCCTTGAATTCGATAAAACTGACCATCTCCATTACCAACTGAAGCAAAGCTTCCTTGAAGGACACCAGCTAAATTAAATTTCCAAATTTTACAAGGAGGATTAAAACCAGTTCCAACGCCACCATGTTCTGCAACTAAAATTCTACTATTTCTTGAATCATAAACGACTTCTGATGGAAAAATTAAAGTTCCAACACCAATTGTTTGAATTAAATTTGCAGAAATATCAAGAACTAAAACTCTCTTTAATTCGCCATCCACAACATAAAGATTTCCTTCTGGGCTGAAAGTCATTGATGAAGGAAAAGAGCATCCAATATAAAACTCTGAATATGTTCCATTTGATTCGACTTTATAAATTTTACCATTTTCACCATCTCCAACAAAAATTTCTCCTGAATTATTTATAGCAATCGATAGTGGCGAAATTCCAACATTTATTGATTCAAGATAGTTTCCTGTTGCATCATATTTCTTAATATTTTTAGTTACTCCATCAGTAACATAAATATTATCAGATGCATCAATTGCAAATTTTACAGGAGCAGATAAATTATCGTTAATTCTGGAAATATGAATAATATCAGCAGAATTTATTTGAGAGTAAATAGATGAAAGAGCAATATTTACGATAAGAGTAAATAGTACTAAAAATTTACTTGTTTTTTTCATAATAAGACCTATTTTGAAAGGTTAATATATTTTATTTAGACGATTAAACTAATTTATAGATGCTTTAAAAACACTTAACATGTTGTAAAGCATAGCTTGTAAACATTAAAATTAATAATTTATATCTGATTTATGATTTTCCCCATGACATTTAAGCAAGCAATATCTGTTACCTGGAGCTCCATCAATAAATTTTAGTTCACCATTATAGGAAGAAACAACTGCTGTGTTAAAATTTATCAGATTTGAATTATTAGTACTATTTCCCTGCAAACTACTAATTCCATGCGAATCGTGACAAACGCTACATGGTGTTCGTTCTTCTACAATATGTTTTCGGTGTTCTTTAAATGTATTATTTCCACCAGTATTATTAATTATACTATTTCTATCGTGGCAACTGTAGCATAAAGCATAATTGGAATATGATTCTGATGTATTATCGGAAGTAATATATTGATATTTTAAAATTTGTGGATATATTGATCCATGTGGACCGGAAGGAGCATCAACTCCATTACTGGCATGACAATCTGAACAATAAATTATACTTGATGAGGTAAGTGGAGAAATTAAACTAGGCACATTTGGATTCGCACCCTGTCCGACAACTGCATGATGTGATGGGTTTGTTGTAGCAAATTCAAGTCGAACATTATCTTGTGTAATTTGTCTTGAAATTGTAGAACCAGATTTATCAGGGCTATCGGAATGACAACGATAACAAATCTCATATTCATATTGAACTGGGTCAACTGCAACGCCATTTTGATTAATTCCTTTAACTCCGGTATTAAATCCTTTCACATTTGGTGCAATAGCTGTATTTGAATTAGTTGCATGAGA
>MEND01000002.1 GCA_001768975.1 Bacteroidetes bacterium GWA2_31_9
TGATTTAGGATGCCTATATATAAGATTTATGGAGCAGCTGGATTATTAAAATATGTTGACTTTTATAGAGAAGAAACACCTTATATTTCAATAGTTAAAGATGGTGCAGGAGTTGGGAGAATCTTTATTTGTGAGGCAAAAACATCTGTTTTAGGAACAATGGATATTATAAAACCTAAAGTAGATGCAAATTTGTATTTTATATACTCTATTATTAGTAATATTTCATTTGCGAAATACATAACTGGTAGTACAATACCACATATATATTTTAAAGATTATTCCAAAGAAAATATAAATCTTCCCTGCCTTGAAGAACAAACCCAAATAGCCAATTTTTTAAGTGCCATTGATACTAAAATTGATTTGGTAAATACCCAATTAAAAAATACGCAACAATTTAAAAAAGGCTTATTGCAGCAAATGTTTGTGTAAAAAATGAATACTTCTATACATAGAATATCATATTTTTCATATATTTTATTTGTATATTATAATATTATATCTACATTTGTACCAACAGTACCCGTATTGCTTCCCATCAGAACAGCTTGCGGGTCTTTCTTTTAAAAACATTTAATCAATTAATATACCTTCCATGCCTCTCATAGATGCACACTTGGAAGGTTTTTTTATTAAAAGGAAAATATAAATATGTCTAATTTGTAAATAAAATGACAACACAGCCCGAAGCCATATTAGAAGAAAACTTAGTAAAACAAGTAGATGAGTTTGGGCATAAATTTGTGTAAAAAATGTTAAAAAGGTGTAAAAAAATAAACCTATAAGTTGATTTAATGAAAATAGTTAATATATTTGCAAACAGGTTATACGCTTTTCAGTATTCGGGAAATGCTGAAAATGAACTAAAATACCTATTAAATATATGGAACGACACCAGTTATTTATACAAATTTCTGAAAGCAAATAAAAATGATATTGGAAAAATTTCAATCGAAGGCATAATAGACCAAATAATTGACGATGCAAATGAAATTGACAAAACACTTCACTGGCTTGCAACCAATAAAAATGAAAATCTGGAAAAGTTTTTTAAGCAACTAAACAATTTAGAAACAGGTTATAAAGTACTGTCGCTAAGAAAAGGAAGAAAAAATTATTTAAGAATCTATGCATTAAAAATTGATGATAATTGTTTTATAATTACAGGAGGAGCAATAAAATTCACTCATTTAATGGAAGAACGTGAGCATACAATAAAAGAACTACAAAAACTCGAACAGGCAAAACAATACTTAACAGGAAAAGGCGTATTTGATACAGATTCATTTTATGAATTAATTAGCGAACAAAATGACAAATAAAGAAAAATTTTTAAAATTAGTTGCCGAAAGCGACGATTCTACATTAGAACAGATAAAATACAGAATCAAAAACAGGGCAATGTTAAGGGAATCACAAAAAATTGCCTTAAAAGTTTTAATGAAATTAGATGAATTGGGCTGGTCGCAAAAAAAACTGGCTGAAAAAATGGAAGTCAGCCCCCAGCAAATCAATAAAATTGTGAGCGGGAAAGAAAACCTGACACTGGAAACACAAATAAAACTCCAAAATATTTTAGATATTCCCATTCTGGCTACATATTATGAAAACTTGACAAATGAAATATCTCAAGTATTTCAAGTGAGCGAAACGGAAAAATATTCCTCTCCAACTCATCAATCTGGTTTATTGGAAGAAATCCTTTTACCAAAAAAAGAGTTTAAAATGGAATATGATTCTAATACAAAAGAATACGAATATTATCAAAAATTGGCATAATGGAAAATAATCCTTTAGGCTTTGCTTTGCAAGCAATTAAAACAGAGCAGTTTGCAACTTTTGAAAAAAATCATTCTGCAAAAAAAGAAGTAAGCCTTACAACAGATATTGAATTTAAAATAAATACAGAAAATAAACAGGTTGGAGTTTACACAACATTCTCATTCGACCAATCAAAAAAAGTATTTATAAAGATACAAGTAAGTTGTCATTTTGAAATTTCATTAGATACTTGGAATAGCTTATTAAGCGAAAATAAAATTATTTTCCCTCATACATTTATTACTCACTTGGCTGTTTTAACAATAGGTACTGCTCGTGGTGTACTCCATTCTAAAACTGAAGGCACAGAATTTAATAAATATATTTTACCTACTTTAGATATTAGTAAGATGTTTACTAAGGATGTTGAATTTATTTTAGAAAAATAATTTTGACAACACAACCCGAAGCCATATTAGAAGACAATCTTGTAAAACAATTACAGGATTTAGGATATACAAAAGTCAGTATTAAGGATGAAACTGATTTAATTGCTAATCTAAAAAAGCAATTAGAAAAGCATAACAATAAAAGCCTTTCAGAAAATGAATTTAAGCAAATATTAAACGCTATTTCTAAAGGTAACATTTACGAAAAAGCTCAAATATTAAGAGATAAAGTTGAATACAAAAAAGACAATGGCGAAACAAGCTACATTGAGCTAATTAATCAAATACATTGGTGTAAAAATCAATATCAGATTACACATCAAATTACAATGTCGGGCAAATACGAAAACCGATATGATGTAACCATATTAATAAACGGTTTGCCATTAGTACAAATTGAACTAAAACGCAGAGGTTTAGAGCTAAAAGAAGCATTTAATCAAACCAATCGTTACGAACGGTTTACTTATTCGTCTGGTTGGGGCTTGTTTAACTACATTCAGCTCTTTGTTATCAGCAATGGAGTAAATACTAAGTACTATGCAAACAATCCGGTAAAAGCACGTTCTTTTAAGCAAACATTTTATTGGGCTGATATTGAGAATAAACTCATTTCCAATTTATCCGAATTTACAACAATCTTTTTAGAGCCTTGCCACCTTTCTAAAATGATAACCAAATACATAGTATTGAATACAGCTAATATATTAATGGTATTACGTCCTTATCAATATTATGCAACTGAGGCAATTGTAGAACGTGTAAAAAACACAAGAAAATTTGGTTATATATGGCATACAACAGGCTCAGGTAAAACCTTAACATCGTTTAAAGCTGCTCAAATATTAACCAACTTAGAAAAAGTATATAAAGTTGTTTTTGTGGTTGATAGAAAAGATTTAGATTATCAAACCATAAAAGAATTTAATAGCTTTAGCGAAGGCAGTATTGATGCAACAAACAATACAAAAACCTTAGTAAAGCAATTTAGTAACGATACGCCATTAATTGTAACTACTATACAAAAGTTAAATACAGCAATTTTAAAAGAAAAGTACTTAACTAAAATGGATGTACTAAAGAATAAACGAATAGTATTTATTTTTGATGAGTGCCACCGTAGCCAATTTGGAGAAACCCACAACCGTATAAAAGATTTTTTTACTGCTGCTCAAATGTTCGGTTTTACCGGAACACCAATTTTTGCAGATAATTCAGTAAAAAATGTTTTAGGGCAACGAACAACCAAAGATTTATTTGAGGAGTGCCTACACAAATACGTTATTACCGATGCCATTAGAGATAGAAATGTATTAAAGTTTTCTATTGAGTACATCAGTACATTTAAAAGTAAAGATGAAGTTATTGACATTAAGGTAGATGATATTGACACCGTTGAGGTAATGGAAGCCCCTGAACGTTTAGATAAAATTACCGATTACATAATTACCAACCATAGCCGTAAAACCCACAACAAAAAATTTACAGCTATATTTTGTGTTTCAAGTGTAAAAACCTTAATAAAATATTACGATTTGTTTAAAGCCAAAAAAGAACAAGGCTTACATGATTTAAAAATTGCCACTATATTCTCATACAATGCCAATCAATTTGATGAAGATGCAGTTGGTTTTGTTCCTGATGAAGATTTTGAAAATTTTGTTGCAGAACCACAAGAAGAATATAACACTAAGCATACAAGAGAAAAACTCGATGATTATATTGTTGATTATAACAATATGTTTAATACTAACTATTCAGTAGATGAATTTTACGCTTATTACAAAGATATTGGGAAACGAGTAAAGAATAAGCAAGTAGATGTATTATTGGTAGTTAATATGTTCTTAACAGGATTTGACAGTAAACCACTAAATACTATTTATGTAGATAAAAATTTAAAGCATCATGGTTTAATACAAGCATTTTCACGAACAAACAGAATATTAGATGATTTAAAATCACAGGGCAATGTGGTTTGTTTCAGAAACTTAAAAGAGGCTACTGATGAAGCAATAACATTATTTTCTAATAAAAAAGCAATTGAAGAAATCATAATAAAACCTTATGAAGATTATGTTGAAAGCTATAATAAAGCTGTATCAAAAGTTTTAGAAATTACACCCACTTTTGATAGTGTAAACGATTTGGTTTCAGAAGATGAAGAGCTGGAATTTATAAAAGCATTTAGAGAATTAATACGGGTGAAAAACGTATTAACAACTTTTACGGAATTTAGTTTTAATGATTTGCAAATGGATGAGCAAACTTTTGAAAACTACAAAAGTAAATACCTCGACTTATACGAAAGTGTAAAGCATAACCACCAAAAAGAAAAAGTATCTATTCTTAATGATATTGATTTTGAAATTGAGTTAATAAGGAAGGATGAGATTAATGTAGCTTACATTTTAAGTTTGTTAGCTAAACTATACGGTGCTAAGAAAAAAGATAAGGAGCAACAACGTAAGGCAATATCTGATATAATAGCATCAGATACTCAGTTAAGAAGTAAAAAAGAGCTAATTGAACGTTTTATTGAGGAGAATATGCCACTAATAAGCAATAGTGATAATATTGAAGATGCTTTTGATACTTTCTGGACAATAGAAAAGAAAAAAGCCTTTAAGAAGTTGAGCAGCGATGAAAATTTGAATTATGATAATTTAGTTACAACTGTAAGTAATTATCTATTTACTCAAAAAGAGCCGTTAAGAGATGAAGTTATTACCCTTATGAACGAAAGACCAAGCCTAAAAGAAAGAGCTTCCGCATCAAAAAGAATTATTACCAAAATAATAAAATTCGTAGAAACTTTTATTGAGGGTATGGGATAGTTTTATCCTAATTAATTCATAAAAAAACAATTGAACATGAGAACAACGAATGTTGAATCGTGAAATAAAATTTTGTACAATTCTGACTTCAAATGTTCAAATGTTCTACTGTTCATACAATTAAGAATATTTGTGAATAATTCAGGTTATATAGGTTTTTACATCAATAATGTAACTTATTTGCATCTTATATTTGTAATAAGTTGAAAATCAGTATAAGTTATATTTTGTATCGGAAAGTAACCTCTAATGCAAATTAGAACCAATTAAATTAATAAACTCGGCACGTGTAGCTTCTTTCAAAAATGCACCTGTAAAAGCAGAAGTTGTTGTAATCGAATGTTGTTTCTGAACTCCTCTCATTTGCATACATAAGTGTTGAGCTTCAATTACAACACCAACTCCTAAAGGATTTAAGGTATTCTGAATACAATCACGTATTTGCATTGTTAGTCGCTCTTGAACTTGTAATCTTCGGGCAAATGCCTCAACAACTCTTGCAATTTTACTCAAGCCTGCAATATGATGATCTGGAATATATGCAACATGAGCTTTTCCAAAAAATGGTAACAAATGATGCTCACACATTGAATAAATTTCAATATCCTTAACTAAAACCATTTGTTTATAATCTTCTTTAAATAATGCCGATTTTAAAATTTCTTCAGGATTTTGGTTATAACCTTGAGTTAAAAATTGCATCGACTTTGCAACTCTCAAAGGAGTTTTAAGAAGACCTTCACGTGAGGAATCTTCGCCAATTAATTCTAAAATATTTTTATAATTTTCGGCTAATGATTCGGTGTTTGCTTCGTTGTAATTTTCAATTTTCGAATATCCGAAATCATCAATCATATCATCATTATGTTCCATTACAAATAAACTTTATTATTTTTACAATGCAAATTAAGTATTATTTTTTGCAGTAAAATAATTTTATAACATTTTTAGCTAATGAGAATACTCATAGTATCGGCAACAGAACTAGAAATTAAGTATTTATTAGAACAATCTTTTCTTTCTTATTCTGTCGATTTTTTGATTACTGGATTTGGTGCAACTGCAATGACATACCAATTAACCAAACATTTAAATAATAAAAAATACGATTTAATTATAAATGTAGGAATTGCCGGCGATTTAAACAATAGATTCGAAATTGGAGAAATAGTAAATGTTGCTAAAGATACGTTTGGCGATTTAGGGTCGAATATGAATGGTAAGTTTTTAACTCAATTCGATAAAAAATGGATAGACGAAAATAAGTTTCCTTTCAAAAATGGATTTTTAAAATCAAATTATAATCATAATTCATTAATCAATAAGTTAAAAATAGTTACTGGAATTACCGTAAATACAATTTCAAATAGCTTAGAAATTTTAAAATCAAGAAGAGAAAAATTTATAGCAGATATAGAAACTATGGAAGGAGCTGCATTTATGTATGTTTGTTTAAATGAAAAGATTGATTGTGTGCAAATACGTTCAGTATCAAATAAAATGATTGAAAACGAAACTTTCAAACTTGAAATTGAAAATTCTGTACCAAAACTAAACACGTTTATTATTGATTTTATTAATTCATTAAAATGAAAACTAAAATAACGCTCGGATTCAGTCCTTGCCCTAACGATACATTTATTTTTGATGCGTTAATCAACAATAAAATAGAAAACAAAGACTTTGACTTTGAACTTAAAATTGCCGATGTAGAAGAGCTTAACCGAATGATTTTAAAATCAGAACTTGATGTTTCTAAAATAAGCTATCATCTTTATCCTTTTGTAAATGATAACTATCAGATACTGAACGCAGGAAGTGCACTTGGTAATTGCAATGGTCCAATTTTAATAAGTAAATACAAAATTTATCCTGATGAAATAAAAGATTTAAAAGTCGCAATTCCTGGAAAATACACGACTGCAAATCTTCTTTTCAGCATTTTTTATCCACATATTACAAATAAACCTGAGTATTTATTCTCAGATATTGAAGAGGTTATAATGAGTAATGAAGTCGATGCAGGTTTAATAATTCACGAAACCCGTTTTACTTACATGAAAATAGGTCTGAAAAAAATTGTTGATTTAGGTGAAAAATGGGAAACAGAAATGAAACAACCTCTACCTTTAGGAGGAATCTCAATAAAAAGAAATTTACCAGAAGATTTAAAAATTAAAATAAACCAACTAATTTCATCAAGCGTATCTTATGCATTTGAAAAACCACTGGGGACTTACAGTTATATTAAACAATATTCACAATCGTTGAGCGAAGAAGTTATTCAAAGTCATATTAACCTGTATGTTAACAACTTTACAATTGACTTGAAAGAAAAAGGCAGAAAAGCTATCGAAATTCTTTTTGCAAAAGCCATTGAAAACAAGCTTGTTCCAGAATTAAAAAATAAGATTTTTATTTAAGATTACTTAAGAAAAATAATCAAAAAAACTTCCACAAATTTATGAGGTTTATTAAACCAATAGGTTAACCCTTCGGCTTTTGAGAAATTCTATTTGAGTAATTTATTGTGAAAGTTTTACGAATTTACAAATTTGTACATTTCTACTAAAAACCAACAAACTTTGAAATATAAAATGCAAAAACTTATCACGTTTTATGTATATATTTTAATTCCAATTACAGTAATATCATCAATTTGTTTATTATTTCCTTTCCAAGAAATAAGAGTATTTTCAAGCTCAGTTTTTTGTTCAGCCAATGGCTTTTCAGAAATAGACTTTAGAAGTTCTTTTAATTTTGTTGAGCCAAATTTTTTGCGATTTTCGCCACCAAACTGATCCTGATAACCATCTGATAATAAATAAATAATTGCGTTTTCAGAATATTTAATTTTATGTGTTTCAAAAGTTTTATTGCTAAACGAACCTCCTCCTATTGAATATATTCCACCTTCAATTTCGATAAATTCATTATTGTTAATTATGTAAACAGATTGATTGGTTGAGGCAATTTGAATTTCATTTTTGTTAAAATCAATTCTGCAAATCGAAATTTCCATTCCATCTTCCTGTGTAGCTTCTGAATTTTGTTGCTTATTTATTGCAAAGTTTACGCCTTCATCTAGTTTTTGAAGAATTTTTTCAAGATTATGTATTTTCTTTTGAGCTACAATTTCATTAAGTAATGTATTTCCAATCATGCTCATAAATGCTCCCGGAACTCCATGCCCTGTACAGTCGGCAACTGCAATAAATGTATATTCTTCTGTTTTTGTAAACCAGTAAAAATCTCCTGAAACGATGTCTTTAGGGCGAAATAAGATAAAAGTCTCAAATTCAAAATTCAAAGCTCCAAATTCCAAGACTTTGGGCTTGATACTTGGGTCTTGGGGCTTTGGGCTTAAATCAGGGAGCATTGCATCCTGTATCTGTTTTGCGTATCGAATGCTATCTGTTATTTGTGTGTTTTTAAGTTCAAGCTGACCGTTTGTTTGTATTAGTAATTCGCTTTGCGATTGTAGTTCTTCTTTTTGTTGTTTAATTTCTTCTTCGGCTTGTTTTAGTTTTGAAATATCGGAATCTATTGCGACAAGTTTAATAAGTGAATTATCTTTTATGATTGGCGTTAGTGTAGTTTGTGTCCAAATTGATTTGCCCGATTTTGTTATATTTAAAGTTGTATATGTTACAGTTTTTTGTTCATTAATACACTCTTTTATAGCATTTTCGATGTCTTTATTATTACTTGCTTTTTTTAGATTTGAACTATTTATTGAAATAAATTCTTCTTTTGTATAACCAAACAGACGAGTAAAGCCTTCATTAACCCATTCAATTTCACCACTTTTATCGGCAATTACAACAGAGTTGTCGGTTTCGCTGGCAACAATTGATAGCTTTTCTAGTTCGGAGTTAAGGGTTTCAAGTTTGAGGTTAGAGCTTTGAAGTTCGTCTCGTTGCGATTCAATTTCTTCTTTTTGTTGTTGAATTTCAACTTTTTGTTGCGATAAAATTATGTTTGCTTTCTTTTTATTACGGAAGTTTCTGTAAATGACCAATGCTATTATTAAAATAAGAACAAAACTTGCTATAAATGAATTTCTTAAAATGGTTTGCTTTTGAATTTCTGCATTTTGTTTTCCAAGTTCGAGATTTTGTTTTTCTATTTCTTGTTGTGTTTTTTCGGTTTGGTATTTGGTTTCCATTTCGGTGAGTTGCTTGGATTTTTCTTTATTAAAAATTGAATCGTTCATTTTATAATAAAGTTTATGATATTCAAGGGCTTTAGTGAAATTGCCCATTTTTTCATAAGTTACGGTCATATTTTCATATACAAACAATTGGTTATCTAAAAAACCATATTTTTTTGATATTTCAAGTCCCTTTTCATAATATTCAATTGCCTCATTATATTTGGATTGCCGAGTATAAGTATCACCGATATTGCCGTATAGTATAGAAATTCCATCATCATCATTTAACTCTTTTTTAATTTCAATTGATTTTAAATAATAATCAATAGCTTCGGAATAGTTTGTTGCATCTAAACTAATGTTTCCCAACGACATCAAGCAAAAAGAAATACCATATTTATCGCCCAGTTCTTCAACAATTTTTAGTGCTTTCAGATAACATTCTTTTGATTTCGCATCATCTTTAATATCGTGATATACAACTCCTAAATTACCATAACATGCTGCTACACCATTTTTATTATTAATTTCTTCTGCAATTTTTAAAGCTTGATTATAATATTGAATTGCCTTTTCGTATTGACCTATATTTCGATGAATAATACCAATATTAGTATAACAAACTGACATTGTGCGTTTATCAGAAACATTTTCAGCTATTTTTATTGATTTGTGGTAATATTCGAGTGCTTTTTCGTAGTTATTTTGCATATCGAAAATTATTCCCAATCCATTATAGCATTGAGCAATTCTGCCACTATCTCCAATTTCAGTAAAATAGTTTATAGCAAGGTTATAATTTTTTTCAGCTTGATTAAAATTGTTTAGTGTGTATTGTAAGTGTGCTATATATCTTAAACATAATGCACATTTTGATTTTAATCTTTTAATTTCTGTATCCTCAAAATTACTGCTTTCTATTAAATCTTGACTTAATTCGTTAGCTTTTTGGTAATATATTATTGCAGTATCGGGATTTATATTTTCATATTCATAAGCAATTCCGTTAATAAGTATATTAATTTTATCTGTATCATGTTTTGCTTTATTATAGACATTCCAAAGGCTATCAATCTTCTCATTTTGCGAAAAGCCGGAATGTGTAATAACAATAAAATAAAATATAGCAAACAATCTCATAAATAGGGTTTGGAAATTTTCCACAAATTACAAAATTGTTTAATTAAATGAAGTTTTTTTGAAATTAAATTGAAGTTGAATGGGATGCTGATTTTTTATTATTATTCTGATTTTTGAAAATTAAATACCGCTTTCGTCAGGTGTTTATATTTTTTAACAAGATTTACAAGATTTTCAGGTTTATCGTGTTAATCCTGTAATTCCAGATAAATCGGGATAAACTTTGTCTAAATTATTACGTTTTCACATGACAAAATTATGCTTTAATATGTGAGGTGAAAACACCTCACAGAGGCAGTAATTGAAAAGAATGGGACGCTGTTTTTTATGATTATTATGTATAACCTTGTGTTTAAAGTATGGAGTTTGGAGTTGGTTTTCGCAGTCAAATTCTAAATTCCTAAATCAGTTAGTATTGACTCTACAAAGTACATACTTATTTTACCTTTGTTTTTGGCTTCTATCATTCCTCGTTTTGTGAAAATAAAATGTTCTTTTACAAGCTCGTA
>MEND01000003.1 GCA_001768975.1 Bacteroidetes bacterium GWA2_31_9
AATCTTACTTATGGTCAACAGGAGAAACCTCTCAGTCAATTCAAATAAATCAGACCGGATTGTACTGGGTTACTGCTGAAAATTATTTCGGAATATTTTCTACAGATTCTATTACCATAACCCTCCTCCAACCCAAACCCCTTACAGACCAAACAATCTGCCTCAACGACTCCGTAACCATCAACCCACAACTAATAGGAAGCTATGAATACTATTGGAACAACATTCAAGGAGATTCTACATATACAATTAAAACAGCCGGGGATTATTTCCTAGAAGTTGTTGATACAAATAATTGTTCTTTTAAGTCTGATACATTTACAGTTTCAATGGATTATTTTGAGATTGAGGCATCAATAGGACCGGTTGATACAAATTTATGTTCAGGAAATACACTGTCATTAATTTCTAATGCTCAATCTGCTCAAAATTATTTGTGGTCAACAACTGAAACAACTTCAGAAATTACTATCAGTCAAAATGGGAATTATTCAGTTTCTATTACAAATTCAAATAATTGCAAAGCTATAGATTCAATTAATGTTTCAATTCAAGGCTTTGCTCCAACTGCAAATTTCAATATTGGAACTACTTGTAAAAACAATTCTGTAACATTTACCGATGTCTCTGAAAGCAACGATAGTAGTAATATAATTTCTTGGAATTGGAATTTTGGAGATAGCAATAATTCTTCCACACAAAATCCGCAACATATTTTTAATAATAATACGCTATTTAATGTTCAGTTAACAGTTACTACCGATAGTGGATGTGCTAATTTTAAAGTTGTTGAAATTACTGTACACGATTTGCCTAAAGTTGATTTTTCCCCGATTAACGGTTGCTCCAATAATGATATTCAATTTAACAATCAAAGTTTTGTATCTGATGGAATAATTGTTTCAAATTTATGGAACTTCCCTAATGACAGCATAATAAATCAATCTAATCCTTTATATTCATTTTCAAATGAAGGTTTTTTTGTTATTTCTCTTAGCTCAACCTCTGAATTTGGATGTAAAGACTCTATTTCAAAAACTGTAGAAATTAGAAAAGCTCCCGATACCGATTTCGATTACAACCCCGCATGTGTTGGCAAATCAATATTTTTTATAAATAAAACTGTTACCGAAAGTTGGTGGCCCATTATTTCAAGAAATTGGTTAATTAACGATGGATATTCGTCAGATAATAAAAACATTGTACATACATTTAACAATACAGGAGCATATCAAGTAAGCCTAACTGAAAAATCGCTGAATGGTTGTTCAAACACAAAATCTAAATCTATTTATGTAAATAGTAATCCGATTGCAAATTTTAGAAATACCGATTTTTGTGTCAATACAGCTAATCAATTAACCGACAGTAGCTTTGTGGATACTGGTTCAATAAGCTTATGGATATGGCAAATTGATAGTATCGGAACAATTAATGCTCAAAATCCAAATATTATTTTCACTTCGGTTGGCGATTATTCTGTGGAATTAACAGTTGTTTCAGACTCGGCTTGTAGTGATACAATAACCAAACAAATAACTATAAACAACAATCCACAAACTGCATTCAATTTTGACCCAGTTTTTGGAGCAGTTCCGCTTACTATAACTACCGAAAACCTTACATCGGGAGCTGTTAGCTATAATTGGGATTTTGGCGATGGAAACACAAGCACTCTCTTTGAACCATATAATGTTTATACAGACAGTGGAAGTTTTACAATTACATTAATTGCTGAAAATGAGCACAATTGTCAAAGTATCGCAAGTAGTAATGTAAGTGTTGTTGTTCCGAAATACGATGTTGGAATTATAGATGTTGTATCGAAAACAGAAAACAATTATCTGCAAGTAACAGCAACTTTAGTTAACTTTGGTTCAATGCCTGTTTATCAACTAATTTTATATATAAAATTAAGCGATGGTACAATTTTAAAAGAAACTTGGAACGGAGAATTATATCCAGGCTCAATTATTAATTATAAATATATTTCAGAATATAGGTTATCTGATTACGATATAAATAAATATGTATGCTGTATTGCCAATCTTGCTAATAATTTGATTGACGATGTTCCTTCAAATAATGAATATTGCTTAGAATCTGATTACGAATTTTCAATTATTCAGATATATCCTAATCCTGCTGAAAATAAGCTAAATATAGAATTAATGATGCCTTCAGAAGGAAATATTAATATTACAATTGTAAATCCAGAAGGACGATTAATGATTCAAAGCAAAGAGCTAACTGCAACTAAAGGTTTAAATAAATTTATTATTGATGTTGCAAATTTTTCATCAGCTTCTTATATATTAGTGATAGAATTTGAGAAAAAGAAGAAATATAAAACGTTTTATAAGAAGTAGTAAAAGATAGTTTGAGGTTGCTACGCAGTTTCTTTTACCGCAGAGACACAAAGACGCAAAGTTTTATTTTTTAATATTACATTAAATTGGGTTTGTGGTTGCTGGCGAAGTTAAATCTTTAAATTCTAAATTTCTAAATCGTTTCAAGTATTAGGGTGTGCAGTTTTTGAAAATATTAGAAAGGCATTAGTGCAATTTCTGTTAAATATTCTTTAATTTCGGATTCACTTACCTCTGGCACAACAAATTCGACCGGTTCGCTATAATTTATATCTTCGAAATATGCTAGTTGTGCTCTAAATAATTTTTCTGAAAATAAATCATTATAAATTTCATTCGACTTTTTACAAATTTCGCTAAATGCATGATAATTCTTTAAAATGAAATACAAATCAACATAATCTTTCCATTTCGACCGAGGTCCTAAAGCAAAAGCTTTCATTGCTGCCAATGTTAATAAGTCTGGAAGTTTAATTTTATTCTCAAATTGAACATTATGTTCTATTTCATAAGGATAATCGAAAAAAGTAAATTTTACATTATTAATATTTACATTCAATTGCTCATTAACACGTCTGGTTATCTGATATTTGAATTTAGATTTTTCAATTTTTGAGATTATTGTTTTATGTCTGATAATTCCATTTTTAAATAAGTCAAAATCAATAGAACGCCTATGTCCAATATGTAATGCAATGGCTGTTCCTCCAACTAAATAAAATTCACGTTTATATTCCTTTACTAAAGCAAGTAATTCTATTTGGTCAGTATTTAATATTTCTTTATGCATGTTTTTTTAAATATAACGAAAAATAATTAAATATTTCAGGATAATAATTCAGCTTTTGTCTGTCTTTCAAATTATTAAAAATAAAAGCAACTCTTTGTATTCCAATTATACTAAACATTTTTTTTATATCTTCAATTTGTCCATAATTCAGAATAAATTCCACAACAACCTCTTCATCAATATTTTCCTTTTTGTTTTCTGGAATATACCAAAACAGTGATGATTTTTCTTTTATAAATTGTTTTAATTCTTCGCTATTTTCCATTTTAAATTATTTTGTTAATGAATCTCAACCTGTTTAAAATTGACTATTTTGTTAATTCACAGCTGTTTATAAAAGCAGAAAAATTGTAAACTTTTTTAGTTGCTCCTTCACAAAACCGAATACTTCGACTTCGCTAAGTAACCGATTGTAGCCGGTCGCTAACCACGAAGTGCTCATTTATTTGTTCGTATGTTTTTTCTTACTTTAATCATTTGTTCACAAATTATTTATAATCTATTGTGTTCACGATTGCTAAAGCAATTCGGTTGGAGCTAACTTATGTTAGCATGGATATTTTATAACTTGAATTTAGAAAAAATTTCTGACTTTTTTCGATATTGCTCATTCTATTACCTCCCAATATCCGCCTTTATCGGGACCAATTCGTTTTATAATTCCCTTTTTTTTAAGAATTTCTATATCCCTTGCAATAGTTCTTCGGGTAACATCTAAACTAAATGCTATTTCTGCTGTTGAAATTTTGTTATTTTCGTTAATTATTTTTAAGATTGTTTGTTGCCTGTTTTCTGTGACATTTTCTGTGACATTTTCTGTGACATTTTCTGTGACATCATTATGTCCATAAACGGAAACCCTAATGCCAGAGCCAATAATTTCAACTGAAGGAAATGGTAAGCCTTCTGCTTTTAATAGATTACAAACTCTGCCAAACCCAGTTCCGTATTTTTCTATCCAACCAAGATCTTTACAAATATTTGCTATTAATTTGTTGCGAGGTGTAGATATATAATCATTTGAAAACAATTTTTCAATAGTAATATTTTCAGGAAGTTGACCTGGATTAAAAAACTCAATTCGATTATCGAATATTTTAACGATGGAATCTGATGCACTACTATAATCGCGGTGAATAATCATGTTTAATGTTAGTTCACGAAGTGCATCAAGGGGATATTGCCATCTTTGTGTATTTTGAATGTTTTCAGTAATAATAATTTCTTTATTAATATGTTTTTTAATAAAATCCATTACGCTTTCAACCTCTTCTAAAATATCAGTTTGCAAACGATGGCTGTCTTTTATGATAGTATGTGTTTGAAATCTACCTAATTCAATTGTTGTGAGAACTGATTGATTTTTCATAAACAATAAAAAACTTGCTTTTGTCGGTTTACCATTTTGAATTAACTCAAGTTTTTTAAGAAATTCCAAAGGACTCTCTCTGATTGAATTTCCACGTTCGTTAAGCTGTAATATTAGTTTTTCAATTTTCTCTATGGAAATATCATCTAAAGAATGACGGTCGTCGATATAATAATCCCAGCTTAAATTAAAAGATTGCAAATATAAATCTGAAATTTGGCTAAGACTTAACAGATGATTTGAATTTTTTATTCTCTTATAATATCTGCTTTGAACAGAAACAGGTTTAACAGGATATTCTTTGATAGAAAACGCAACAATTTTTTTATTTTCAATTTCAAAAATTTCAACATCAGGAATTATAGAAGGAATAGTTTTGTTTTTAATTTCATTAATCCAGTTTTGAATACTTTCAGAATTTATTTCTACACCAACTATTTTTGAATTATCTGAAATACCAATATAAACATATCCACCCTTTGTATTAGCAAAGGCAACAAGGGTTTCAATTGTAGCTATATTAAAACTGCTTTTAAATTCAACAGTTTCATTTTCCCCTAATTTTATAATTTCTTTATAATTATTCATCTGGTTGATTCAATAATTTAAGAAAATAATGAATTATCATCACCTAAAAGAATTTCTTTTGCAATAATTTTTAAATCATTGAACAATAGTTTGTAATCGGGTTTTTGTATCCAATTAATATCATCGAATAAATCAATAGGAAAAGTATCAATTATAGATGCTACATCAATTGGATTTACCCACATATCTTTATCTTGTGCATTGATAATTATGTCCTTCCAATTGAATTTATTATTTTTAGAAATAAATATAATGTCAGCAATATCTTTTGGTGAATTTCGTGGAAGAGCAGAAATTTTATTAGAAAGGATATTAATAGGATTATCAACTAAATTAAAAAGCGGAAATTTATTGAAATTACCAAAATGTACTGGGATGTCGTTTACAAAGTCTAATTTTAAAATACAGTTATTTCCTTTTATAGACATTCTTGAAAATGAATCCTCTAGCAATCCTAACTCAAACGAATCCAGATATTTTTCACGAAATTTACGTTCAAATAATCTTACTTTTTCTTTAAAATTAGAATCATTATTAATAAAAAAATCTAAATCATCAGAAAATCGATGATTAAAATAAAATCGACTTAAAGCTGTGCCTCCAGTTAAATAAAAATCAATATTCAAATTTTGAACTATTGCTAATATTTCATTCTGCAAAGGGTATAAATTATTGGAATAGTATTCTTTTTGCATTATAATATCTTTTAGAAATAGATTTTGGCCAAAGAAGTTTAAGGACATCATCTTTTAAAACATTATTCATTTTTTTTAGTGGAATAATCGAAAGTATTGTGTACCAGTCATATGAATTTAATAATCTGGAATAAATTTTTATTTGATTGACAGAATAAACGCTTTCCTTTTTACCTGAAAATATATCAAATAAATCTTCTTTTGAAATATTTATATCCCAAAAAGCAGCCTTCAATTTTTCTTTTATTTCGCTTTCTGTTAATTGTTTAGGCATATATTGTTTCTTTTTTGTAAAAATAATTCTTTTTTCTGCAAAATCATAATTATTGTATAGGATTCATATTCTCAGTTTGAAACAAATTTTTGATACATCAAAAGTATATTTATATCTTTAAAAATTAATTTAATCAAATTTTAGAAGTCAAAAACAATAGAAAAATGTTGAAAAAACTCAAAATATAATTATCATGTCAAAAGAAATAACACCAAAAGGAACAATCAGCTTTAATACAGCAACTTACAGCAAAAGCAGATAATGCAACTATTCAAGTAAAAGATATTGCAATGAAAGCTGTTGAAAGCTCACAAGTAATTGTAAAAAACATGGAAAAAACTAAAGAAAATTAAATACTGGTTAATTAATTTTAGTGAAAAATATTTCTGAAATAATAAAACTAGGCGAAAGTCAAACAATTGAATTTAAGCGGGCTAAAGAAGAATTGCCTCAAAATTTGTTTGAAACCGTTTGCTTGTTTTTAAATCGAAATGGCGGAACTATTTTACTCGGAGTAAATGATAATAAAACTATTGAAGGAATTAATCCCGATAAAGCAGAAACTCTATGTAAAAATATAATTTTACAAAGTAATAACGCTTTAAAGCTATTTCCTACTTTTATTTTAGACACAAAAATTATTCAATTTCAAGACAAAACTCTCATTAGCATATATATACCAATTTCGTCACAAGTACATAAATGTAACAATAAAATATTTGACCGTGGGTCAGATGGTGATTTTGAAATAACTTCAAGCGAACAAATAAAAAATTTATATTTAAGAAAAAGCTCTTTGTATTCTGAAAATTTAATATATCCATTTTTAGAAAGTGCTGATTTTGAAAAAGAAATAGTTAATCGAACTCGAAAAATAATTAGAATTATCAGACCAAACCATCCTTGGAATGAACTCTCTGATGATGAGTTTTTTAGAACATCTGGACTTTACCGAAAAGATATGGCTACCGGCAACGAGGGCTTTACAATGTCGGCTCTTTTATTGTTTGGCAAACCAGAAGCTATAGGAAGTGCAATACCACATTATAAAATTGATGCTCTTTTGTGTATTAGTGATACCGAGCGTTACGATGACAAAGAAAGTATTAAATGTAATCTTATTGAAGCTTGGGATAAATTATTAAATTTTGTATCAAAACATTTACCTGATAAATTTTTTCTTGAAGGCACTCAACGTATTTCTCTAAGAGATACAATTTTTAGAGAAATTATTACAAACCTATTGATTCATAGAGAGTACTCAAATGCCTTTCCTTCAACCTTTATCATTTATAATGATAGACTAGAAATAAAAAATGCCAATAAACCTCACGTTTATGGTCAATTAATCCCTTCTGAATTAGAACCTTTTCCTAAAAACCCACATATTGCACAAATATTTACTCAAATGGGAAGATCAGAAGAATTAGGAACAGGTATTAGAAAAGTATATAAATACTCGAAACTCTACTCCGGACAAGATGATATTAAATTTTTAGAACACGACATCTTTACTACAGTTATACCATTAAGTATCCACTTTTTTGATGTGTTTTTAAAAGATAAAAAATCAAATGGGGAAATAAAAGGGGATATAAATGGGGAAATAAAAGGGGAAATAAAATCTGTTTACATTTTAATTCAAAATAACCCAGGTATAAAAACTAAAAATATTGCCAATTTAGTTAACAAACCAAAAAAAACAGTCGATAAATACATAAAAAAATTGAAAGTAATAAACAAAATTACATACAAAGGCTCAAACAAAACCGGAGGTTATTTTGCTATTTGAAATTAAAAAACTTAAAACATTTACTTATTAACACCTATTGACTAAAAAAATATGAAATTCACGACTAAAAAAGACACACGACTTGTTCCGATAAAATCGGAAAGAAAATAATTATAAAAGACAATAAGACACGAATTTCACGAATTAACACAAAAAAAGATTATGTTTAAATTAGTGTTAGTGTCTCAGTATAAAACAATTTAGTGTAATTCGTGTCATAAAAAAATCATACTAAATCAGCGTCAATAAAAAATACATACACATGAAAAAGAAAAAAGCAACTACCAAAAAAGAAAAAGCACAAGCTAAAGTTCCATACCACCATAAGCCTGAAAATATGACTTTAGAAAACTGGCAAATTGCATTACGAAAACAATTTGCATCGGAGCAATATTTTCAAACCGAAAATATTGGTAATCACCTTGTGTTTTCAGATTTTTTTGTAACAAACAATAAAACAAAAAACACATATAAAGTTGCCATACGTGACGAAAAAAGCGGATTAAACTTCTGTTCTTGTCCCGATTTTAAAACAAATCTTTTAGGAACTTGTAAGCATATCGAATATTTATTATACACTTTTTCAAATGTTCCAAAACTAAAAAAACTAATCAAGGCAGGTTTTAATCCCGATTATTCATCATTAAGCCTTCGATATGGAACCGAACGTAAAATTCACCTTAGGATTGGAACAGAAAATAAAGAAGCAATTACAAAACTTGCCAAAAAATATTTCGATTCTGAATCATTTTTAACAGAAAACTCATTCTATATTATCGAAAATTTTATTGATGAAGTTAAACTGTTAAACCCCACATTCAGAGCATATCCCGATGCTATTGATTTTATTATTGATAAAAGAGAACGAAAAAAACGAGAACAAATAATAGAAACTAAATATGCCAACAAAGATTTAATCGACAGTCTAATAAACACAAAACTATATCCTTATCAAAAAGACGGTGTTTTATTTGCAGCAAAATCGGGGCGTTGCCTTATTGCAGATGAAATGGGACTTGGAAAAACCATTCAATCGCTTGCTACATGCGAATTGTTGATTAAAGAGTTTCAGGTCGAAAAAATTTTGATAGTTTGCCCAACATCTTTAAAATATCAATGGAAATCGGAAATTAAAAAGTTTACAGGTAAAGATGCTATTGTTATTGAAGGAAACCCACTACGAAGAAAAGAAAAATACGAATCCGAAAATACCTACAAAATAATTAGCTATCATGTAATTAAGAATGATAAATCGGAAATAATATCTTTAAATCCCGATTTAGTTATTTTAGACGAAGCACAACGTATAAAAAACTGGAAAACTCAAACAGCTCAATCGGTCAAAAGTATTTCTTCAAAATATGCTCTAGTTCTTACAGGAACTCCGTTAGAAAATAAAATTGACGAAATACACTCAATAATGCAATTTGTTGACAATTTCCGTCTTGGTCCATTATACAAATTCCTTAACTATCATCAAATTTTAGATGACAATGGAAAAGTAACAGGTTATCAGCACTTAAACGAAATTAATCAATCACTAAGTGAAGTTTTAGTACGCAGAACAAAAAAAGAAATTGCCGACCAATTACCCGATCGTATTGATAACAATTATTTTGTACAACTAACTCAAAAACAGAAAGAAATACACGATGATTACTACGAAAGCGTATGTAAGCTCGTTAATAAGTGGCGACGACACAGATATTTATCAGAAGAAGACCGAAAAAAATTAATGATATTTTTGGGTTGTATGCGAATGGTGTCAGACAGTACCTACATAATTGACCAGAAAACTCGCCATGATACAAAAATAGATGAATTGATAACTCTATTAAAAGAAATTTTTGAACGAAACGACCAAAAAGTGGTTATTTTTAGTCAATGGGAGCGAATGACTAGGTTGGTTGCAGAAGAGTTAGTTAAAATGAATATTAAATATGAATACTTACATGGAGGCATTTCAAGCGACAAAAGAGGTGTTTTATTAGAAAATTTCAGAGAAAATCCCGAATCAAAAGTATTCTTATCAACCGATGCCGGAGGTGTTGGATTAAACTTACAATCTGCAAGTTATATTATAAATCTTGATATTCCTTGGAATCCAGCAGTATTAGAACAGCGAATTGCACGAGTTCATCGTTTAGGACAAAAAAATACTGTGAATGTTATAAATTTTATATCGTCATGTTCAATTGAAGAACGAATTTTGGCATTGTTGGGTTTTAAAAAATCAGTGTTTGAAGGAGTTTTAGATTTCGGAAACGATTCTGTATTTATGGACGAGAGCAGATTCTCACAATTTATGAAAACAGTTGAAAATGTTGCTGATGTTCAAATTGAAGATTCTGATGTCGAAAATGCCGAACAAGTATTTGAAGAAGAAAAAATAGATAATTTGCCGATAAATGCTTTTGAACCAGAACAAGAAGAACAATTTGCCGAAGTTGAAACACAAGCCACCGCAAAAGAATCAGAGAATATAAGCACTCAACAAACACACGGAGATTCAAATATAAGCGATTTATTATTAAAGGGAATAGATTTCTTAACACAACTTACCGAGTCGTTAAAATCAACTGCAACTAACTCAAATAGTGGCAGTTTAAACAATAACGGTTTTGTCAGGCATGATGAAAAAACTGGTGAAAAATATCTAAAAATACCAATAAACGACGAAAAACTGGTATCAAAAGTAGCACAAGGAATAGCTGCATTTTTGGAAGTATTGAAAAAATAGTTCATTATTCATAATGTTTTTAGAAAACGCCAATTATTTCTATAAACACCAAACCAACTCGCTTATAATGCTAACAGCAGTATGCCGTGTTTTGATTATTGTAGTTTTGAGAATTGAAATTTCATAACTCCTTACTCATACAAGCAAAATCAATAAAGGCAGAACATTAGTTCGCAAAATAAAAAAACGGATATTTTTGTTTTTACATCAGACCTCACTAAAAAGGTGTTTTAATTTGATTTTTAATCGCAAAC
>MEND01000004.1:0-1033 GCA_001768975.1 Bacteroidetes bacterium GWA2_31_9
TAGCTGTCAGCACCTATACGGCTATTATATCTGTTACAGTGTGAAAAAATAGTATCAGACACAGAAAAACTAACTGTATCTACGTTTGTAGCAGGATTTGCATCAACCTCATCTTGTGATAATGTATAAGTTATTTTATAATTTTTTAACTCAGCAGGTGCAACAAATGGAACTGAAGAAAACAATGTATCTCTTAAAGCTGTTTCTAAGAAACTAATTGTGTCGCCAGTTGTATAGCTTGTGTCTGTAGTAACATCAAAAACATCAGTACTATAATCACTAATTTTAATGTTTAATTTTGGGTGATTTTGAGTCATTGGACCATTATTGAAAAAACCTGCAAGATTATAATCTAAAGCTGGAACTTGAGTATAAGGCACTTTAGCCAAATAACCTTGTAAATAAGCAGTAGCAGCAGCAGTATTAACAGCTGTAAACCAAGGATTAATATCTTCCATAACTAAATCGTTAGCAGCACCATCAACAACAGCAATGTCGTCAATCATCCATGCATAACCCCAATCTGCAATAATATGTAATCTAATCCAAACTTGTGGTTGATTTCCAGCAGCAGAAGAAATATTATAATACATAAATTTAGGATTAGCAGTCATTGCTCCTGTTGCCATTCCTGTATTAAATAAAAACTGAGTCCAGTTTACATGGTCAGTACTTACTTCAATGTAGCAAGATTCGTTAGTATATGCTCTGTAATACTGTTGAAATACTAAAGAAATGTATTCATGTCCTGTTAAATTAATTGGGTCAGTAGTTTCAATATATGCATTTTGTTGAGCACAACCACTACATCCAAGTAAATCGCCATCAAAAAGAGCAAATCCATTTGATGCAGTAGTAGAATTGATTGCTCCCATTGGAGCTGAATAACTCCCTGTAGGTCCTTGATTGGTAATTACAAAATCTTGAGCATCTCCCGAAAAATTTCCAATTGTCCAATCAGCTGGAGTAGAAAAATCATTGTAATAAATTGTGTCACCAACAGCTTGTACTGAACGTGTTGACATTGATGAAG
>MEND01000004.1:1101-11826 GCA_001768975.1 Bacteroidetes bacterium GWA2_31_9
TTGATAGACTTCGTAAAAAAAATTTAGTTGCTTAAATGGCTGTTTATTTTGATGATAAAACCTCTATAGCTCTTTTAAGTGGTATATCTACTTCTTTCATTATTGGATAAAAACCGTCATTATCGAAAAGGTTTCTAGCAATATAGGCTTTAATTTGTGTTTTAATAATAAACTCGGAAGTTTTTATTTCGTTATATTTTTTAGCAACACCTTTGTTTTCGGCAAAAATTATAAATTGATTTATCAAATGTGCTTTATTAAGAAACTCTTCTAACTCTTTATAATCCTTAAATTTATTCAAAAAAACTCTATTTTCATCAACATATTCAAATGCAAACTGATAAATTAGTCCCTTATTTGAAACTGCAGATAAATATGGAGTCCAACCAAGTGTATCAACTGGGATAAAAATATCTGGCATAATACCGCCACCCCCGTAAACAACTCTTCCAGAGGAAGTAATATATTTTAAACTATCAAGAAGTTTTATGCTATCTTTTTGTGAAAACTCACCATGAACATATCTGTCAAGTATTTCTTCATTATATTTACTTCCATGTCCATGTTCATAAGGCTTTTGAATACATCTACCAGAAGGTGTATAGTATCTTGCAATAGTTAGCCTTAAAGCAGAACCATCAGGCAACATAGTTTGCTCCTGAACTAATCCTTTTCCAAAAGATCTTCTTCCAATAATAATTCCTCTATCGTTATCTTGAATTGCACCTGCTACAATCTCACTGGCTGAAGCTGACCATTCATCAAGCAAAATAGCCATTTCTGTATCATGGCAATAGCCTCTGGTTGTAGCATAAGTTACGGTTTTGGGTCGAGCTTTTCCTTCTGTATAAACTATTAATTTTTTATCTTCAAGAAATTCATCTGTAATTTTTGTAGCAGCATCAAGATATCCTCCTCCATTGCCTCTTAAATCTAAAATTATTTTTTTCATCCCTTTCTTTTGAAGACGAAGAATTGCTTTTTTAAATTCTTGATATGTAGTACCACCAAAGCTACTAATTTTAACATATCCAATACTATCTGTTATCATATAAGACACATCAACACTATATAAAGGAATAACATCACGAGTAATAGTATAATCAATTAGCTCAGGATATTTTGGTCGATAAATACTAACTTTTACTTTAGTTCCCCGTAAGCCTTTTAGTTTTTGTAGAACCTGCTCGTTCGAAATATTAATTCCGGCAACTAATGTGTCATCAATTTTTACTATTCTGTCGCCAGCCAATATTCCTAATTTTTCGGATGGACCTCCAGAAACTGTATTTACAACCATTATTGTATCATGCTGAATATTAAACTGAACACCTATTCCATCAAAATTTCCTTCTAACGACTCATTAATTCCTAATAATTCTTTTGCAGGGATGTAAACGGAATGAGGGTCAAGGTTTTCTAATAAGAATGGAAGAGATTTTTCAATTAATTCGTTTGAAGATATATCGTCAACATATTCAGATTCAATATAACCTAATACACTATTTAATTTATGATATTTTTTGACAAGTAAAGATGAATTAGAATTGCTTTCATCGGAGTCTAATATTCTACCTAGAAATATACCAATAATCAGTAATAATGAGAATATTATAGGAAGAATTGTCGATTTTATGTTCATTTTTTGTAAAATATAAACAAGCAAATATATTCATTTATTATTGAATGTTAAATTTTGAATGTTAATTTTGAATGATTAAACATGTACGACTAAAAAATTTGGACACAAAGAGAATGATTATAAAATACAATACGACACGAATTGCACAAATTTACACTAAAACAGATAGAACAAAAGACACGAATTACACGACTTTCCGATAAATCGGAACAAGTAGTCTCGAATTTACATCTAGAAATTAGCACAAAATCAAAATAATCAAAGATTGTTTTTGAGAAAAATTAGTGAAAATTTGTGTAATTTGTGTCAGAAAAGAAATAAAAAAAAATGAAATCAATTTTAATTATTGACGAATTACACAATGATTTAGTTACGAAATTAGTGGAATTGGGTTTTCAGGTTGATTATAAACCATTAATTAAAACAGAAGAAATTGAAAATATAATTCATAGTTATAATGGCTTAATTTTAAGAAGTAAAGTTAAAGTAGAAAAGGCTTTAATTGACAAAGCTATTAAATTAGAATTTATTGGCAGAGCTGGTTCGGGTCTTGAAAATATTGACATATCTTATGCCGAAAAAAAGGGTATTAAATGTTTTAATTCACCAGAAGGAAACAGAGATTCGGTCGGCGAACATACAATAGGATTATTATTAAATTTATTAAATAAAATAAGTAAGTCGAATAGCGAAGTAAAAAAAGCTATCTGGAACAGAAACAACAACTGGGGAACTGAACTTAAAGGCAAAACTATTGGAATAATTGGTTATGGAAACATGGGACGCTCTTTTGCAAAAAAATTATCTGGCTTTGAAGTAAATGTAATAGCTTATGATAAATTCAAAAAAGATTTCTCAGATAATTTTGTGAAAGAAGTAGAAATGGAAACTATTTTTGAGCAGGCAGATATTCTTAGCTTACATATTCCACTTACAAAAGAGACTAATCAAATGATTTCGTCAGAATTTTTGAATAAATTTAAGAAAAGCATTTATTTAATAAACACATCAAGAGGGCAAATAGTTAATACTAAAGAACTTGCCGAAAATATTGATACAGGAAAGGTATTAGGAGCTGGACTTGATGTTTTAGAAATTGAAAATTTTGGTTTTGAAAATATTGCTCTAAATAATTCAAATAAAGAATTGAATTATCTTTTAAACTCTGACAAAGTAATTATAACTCCGCATGTTGCCGGATGGAGTCAAGAATCTTATTATAAAATTTCGATGGTATTGGCTGATAAAATAGCAAACTATTATACTAAAAAAAGCCCCAAGCTCAAAGCTCAAAGCTCCAAGCTCTTTCCCCCTTCCTTTGAAAAGGGTTTGCGGTAGGTTAAAGGTTGAGAGATTTGACAACTTTTGAAAAGTTGTCAAATCTACCTAAATCTATACTATGCACTTTCAGAACTTGTGAATTTTTAGAAAGTGTGAAAGCACGAAGAGAGATGCCTGTTTTCTCACTTTCTCACCTGCTCACTTTCTCCTCGTTTGCAGTATAACCAATCTATGAGGAACTCCCATTATTCTATGAGGAATATCAACCATTCTATAAATTGCACAGCTTTTTCAAACAACAATTTAAATTATGTTAACAAAAAAGGTCTCTTTTCGAGACCTTTTTATTTTAGTGAATTATATTCAGTTTCCCTGTTTCTATAACTTTGTTGTTAAAGTCTAAAACCTTATATATATAAATTCCAGTGTTTAAATTTTCAATATCAACAGTTATTTTATTGTTTACTGTGACTTCAATACATTTTTGTCCAGCTACATTATAAATTTCTAATTTACAAATGTTTCCTTTTGAAATTACCGTAATATAATCATTTGCAGGGTTAGGATAAATATTTACAAGTTTTTCTGCATCTATTTTGTTTATTTTTAAGGCATTTGGGTCGGCTAAAAATTTCGCTTCTGTAATTGTATCATGTTTTACAGTAACTTCGGCTAAAGAAGAACCAACAAGTTTAGGAAACCAAGAATATGTTATTGACGAATCAATTTTTGTTTCAAAAGGTATCCAGTACTCTACAACACCTGGAACAACAACTACGTAGCCCCAACTTGTATCAACAGTAATAGTATTTTCTTTAACTCTTAAAACATTATCGGTATAATGAGGAGTCATAACTGTACCCCATCCATCGGTTAATGTAGTAATAAAATTTGTGCTTTTAAAACGTAATGAATCAACTTGCATACCTTGTATTTGCTGACCAAAATAAAACGCAAAGTCAACTACCGCAGTGTCTTGAAAAGTACTTTGATAATTGTTTGGTAATGTTAAAACTGTTTGGTTCAGATTTGAAATAATTGTACCAAATTGAGTTGGAGTAATTGCACCTAAAGCTTCCATTTTAGTCGAATTTTTCAATAAATAAACCAAACCCATTTCGCTTGATGTGGTAGCTAAATTAGCTGTTGGAAATAAAGCATAATCGGGAGTTGTAGCAGGGTCAAAATAAAATGTTGTATCTATTACATCATTTTTTATCCAAGTTAAGTCCCATACTTGAGTTTCACCAATGTCGCCTATTAACAATAGGTTTGTAAACAAAGTTGAATCGGCAATTGTTGTGATGTCGTTGGCAAATAAAAACAAATCGTTTATCTCAGGCATATCCGATTCGTCAATAGTTATTTGAGCCTTTAGTGTTGAAAATGTGCCTGTTAATACGATTAAGCAAATAATTTGTAAAGTTTTTTTCATAATCATTTATTTTTATGTTATAAAACAAATTTAGAGATTTATTTTTAAAATACAAATTTTGTAATTACTCAGCATATTTAAAGCAAAGAAATACAGTGATTTGCCACAGATTCACAGATTTAGATTGAACATTATTATTAAATTTTCACTGATAAAACAACCACTGGTTGTTTTAATCTGTGTTAATATTGATTTATGTAATGATTTAATTATCATTAGTTTAATTTGTGAACTTAGCTATGCGATTTCATGAATGCCATAAAAATAAATAATCTGTGAATAATCTGTGGCAATTTTAATTATAAATTAGTTGCTGAGTAGTTCCCAAATTTTAGAATGGATAACCAATTCCAAAATTAAAAGCAAAAAACCTATATTTATGACTATCGTTTGCAATTTCATAATTCTGTTTCCATTCTTTATTGAATACATTTTCGATAACCCAGCTTTGATTTGATTGAAATTGAGGTTCACGAACTTTTAGACCAACATCAAATCTGAAAACAAAAAATGAAAAATCGAATCTTGCACCAAGTCCAGTTCCAACTGCTAGTTGTTTGTAAAAGTCTGAAAATTTAAATATTGTACCTTCTCTTGTATCAATATTATTTATTGCCCAAATGTTACCAGCATCAACAAAAAAAGCACCTTCCAGAACCCAAATTAGTTTAAATCTGTATTCCAAATTTGCCTCTAGTTTTATGTCTCCCAACTGATTAGATAATCCTAATGAATCGACATAAGAACCCGGACCTAAAGAACGAACTTGCCAAGCACGAAGGCTATTTGCTCCTCCGCTGAAATATTTTTTTTCAAACGGTAAAACATTTAAGTTTCCATACGGATAGCCACATCCTGCAAAAAAACGTGTTACAGTGCTATTTGCTTTATTAAATATGTTATAATATCTCAAGTCAATTTCTGTTTTTACAAATTGAGCATATTTTACTCCAAGCAGATTATATGCTCCGTCAATAGTATCAGTACCGGCAATATTATTAATTGCTGTAAGAATATTTCCAGACGATTCAGCATTCCAATTAAAGTAAACAAAGTCGCGATTTTTATTAATATTCTGGCTGTTATAAATTAAGCTATAGCTAGTTACCGTAACTAAGTGATTTGTATAACTCGATTTCACAAACGGGTCTTTTATTGATTCAATAAATTCGGCACTATTGTATTTAATTCTAACTGAGTTTATTTCAATCGGGTTTACAATATGTTTGAAATATTTTGAGCCATCCCAATAATATCCAAACGAATTTTTCAGAATAGTTCGAGTATAATCTGGACGATTTTGGAAGTTATATGAAACCAAAAGTTTAGTTCTCGGATTATATTTTTGAGTAAACTTTTCAGACCTAATAGGCAATAAAAACTGTTGAAAACTCAAACCCGATTCAGAACCTATTTCAATTGTATTAAATGGAATGTTTTCTTGAATAATACCATCATTACTTTGTAAAGTTGTAGTTTGAGCTTCAAGTGCCCCTTTGAATTTTAAATCAAAAATTTCTGCACCTTTAAACAAACTTTTGTGTTGATATAATAAGTTAGTTGCAACGCCAAGATTTCCTGAAGAATTTGTTCCTTCAAGTTCAACCGTATATGACTGCAAAGTAAATGGTGTAAGTTGAATAAAGCAATCAAGTAAATTTTCGCTTTCGGTACTTACATCAGAATAAATAATATTGATTAATTTAAAAATTCGTAACGATGAAAGTGCCTTATATGTTTTATCCGTAATTGTTTTACTATATGTATCATTGGATTTAACATAAGTTGATTGCGAAATAATTCCAGGTTTTATTGATAGCTTTTCCTTATAGATAAAGTTTAAATTATTAAAAACAATTGTATCTGATTTTTCCTTATAATAGTCGGGGTCTGACAACAATATTTTTGGATCGTAATCTGAAAAAATAGAAATATTTCTGATTTTATATATTTTGTGATCTTCGTTTACAAATTCTTTATCCGTTATTTTTTTTAAGTTCTTTTTAATAGAAATTTTTATATCAGCTTTATTTCCCATTGAGTTGCTATCAACTTCGTAATAAATATATTCTTTTGAGAAATAGTAATACCCATGGTTATTCATGAAATTTGTAATTCTATTACGTTCACTTTGAAGCAAATCGACATCAAGTGGCGAGCCTGTTTTAATTAACGAATTATTTGAATTGTCCAAAACAATCTGCTTAACTCCATCATCTTCAAACTGATACTCAATATTATTAATTTGATAAACCTCGTTTGTGTTAATCCGATACTTAACTTTTGCTTTTTTCTTCCAATACTCTGTTGTATCAGATACAATTGCTTTGTAATAACCTTTATTGTTCAAATATTGTAAAAGCTGTTTTGTGCTTTTCGTCTTTAAAAAATCGTCATAAACAACTGGTTCTTCGCCAACTATTTCTTTAATCTTAGTTTTCCATTTTCGCTCTTTTCCTGAACTTGCAATATTGTAAATCCATAAATGAAATCGAAATACCAATAAAATCCTTCTGTTTGGTTGTTGTTTGATATAGCTTTCAAGCTCATCAGAATTTATTTGCTTATTGTTACATTCAACTTTAGATTTATTGAGTAAATAGCTTCCGTCAGGCACATATCGTGTTGGACGACAAGAAGTAAAAGAGATAATTACAAAAATAATTATAACAACTTTGTTTACACTTAATAATTTCTTGTATTTTTTTCTCAATTTTGTGAAAATAAATTTGCTAAGTAAATTCAAAACTATAAATTACTTGCAGTAAAATTATAATTTGTTAAAGTAAAATAAAAATAATTGCTTTATTACAGATGTTTTAACAAATGACGAAATATTATTTATGATAAGCAAAGCAAAAATAAGTTTTATAAAATCGCTTCACTCAGGTAAAGGCAGAAACGAAGCTGGACTTTTTATTGCAGAAGGTACTAAAATTACAAATGAGTTATTAATAAATCAGAACATAAAAATTCAGAGCCTTTATGCAACAAACGATTTTTTAGAGGAAAATAATTTATTGTCAAATAACAATTTTGAGGTTTTTGAAATATCAGAGTCTGAACTTCAAAAAATCAGTTTGCTTTCGAATCCTAATAAAGTTCTTGTAATTGCCGAAATTTGTAAAAACAAATTTGATGTATCAAAATTAAAAAATAAACTAACAATTGTTCTTGACAATGTTCAAGACCCTGGGAACTTGGGAACAATAATTCGCACAATGGATTGGTTTGGAATAAAAAACCTTGTGTGTTCTGAAACAACGGTTGATGTTTATAATCCGAAAGTTATTCAGGCAACGATGGGTTCTTTTTTAAGAATTAAAACCCATTATGTAAATCTCGAAAATTTCATTAAAGAATATTTTTCTAAATATAAATACAATATTTATGGCACACTCCTGAATGGCAAAAATATTTATAAAGAGCAACTTACACAAGAAGGTTTGATCGTTTTTGGAAACGAATCGAAAGGAATTTCAAGCAATATCGAAAATTTTATAACAAATAAAATATCAATTCCAGATTTTTCAAAATCTAAAAGCATTGATTCTCTGAATATTTCTATTGCAGCAGGAATTGTTTTTTCTGAATTTAAACGAACAACATAATTTATAATATGCCACAAAGACTCAAAGACACAAAAAGAATTTTAATTTAAAAAACTTCGTGTTTTAGTGCCTTTGTGGCAAGAAAAAAACAAACAACTTGAAATCAATAATTTTAGCATTAAGCCTTTTAATCATAACTTCGAGTCTTAAGTCTCAGACTTATGATTTAAATAATAAAAAATACTGGCTTTACCGTGAAAGATTGCAATATTTTGTAGTAAACGACAATCCTGCTTTTGAAGGTGTTGGCTGTGTAGCTTCTGAAAGAAATAGTTGGGGAACACAAACTATTGCTTATGGTCAACATCTTACAAATTTTGGTTATTACCTCGGAGTTTTGGCATCTGAATATGCTTTACTTAATAAACAAGGAGTAAATGCAGATTCTACCGAAAAAGAACTGGAAAATGCTTTAAATTCATACATTAGACTTGATAATTGCGAAAAATCTGAAAGGTGGGGTTTGCCAGAAAATAAATTCGATGGCTTTTTCATGCGTGAAGATGTTCCATACAATTTTATAGAAAAATATGGCGATAAATTAAACTTTGGATTAGACTCTGAAAGTACTGTTTACAATACAAAATATGGAATTGGTTTTCCGGCATATATCAATGAAATTTATTCGTACGATAAACAATGTAAAATATATATTAGTCGAGACACATGGAATCCACGACTTAACATTATCAGTCAAGACGAAGCAATAGGATTATTAATGGGTTTAGCAATTGTAAAAAAATTAATGCCAGATAGTTCATTCTCTTCTAAAACTGCAAAATTAATTACTAAAATATTAATTAATCACATACGAAATAACGACGAAAGTCTTGGTCAAAAACACTGGATGATATATAATCCAAAAGGAGAATTAGTTGATTATGACCTTGGTGGCGATGCCCGTGCATATTCTTATGGATTTGCAAAAGCAGCAGAATTTATCACCGATGAACCAATTGATTCGTTTTATAGTACATACGAAAAACGAAGGTCGTACAAATCGTTATGGAACACATTTCAATTTTATGGAGTTAGTAACACTCATACACACTTAATTGCATCACTTGCCGCTATTGGCAATTCTTGGACATTATCCGGAATAAATCGCACAGGAAAAGGTATTTTAAAAGTAACATTAAAAGAAAAGTGGCATCCATTGTATATGCTTGTTTGGAAGGTATTACAAAATAGCAAAGAAGATTACTTCTTAAATGATGCTATAATTGATTTAAATTCTGCTCCCGAATTTGGACCATATTGCATAAACGATAGTACAATGTCGAATTATGGAGGTTGGGCAAGTTCTGCAAAATATTGGCACACAAAGGACGAACAATTTAATGGAACACCAGGTTGGTTTGCCGGACTTTATAACGGGCTCGATTATATGCTGTTATACAATTTATATCATTTATCGGTAATTGAATCGGGCTTAGTTCCAAAATCGTTTCCGACATATAATAAATTTAGAAAGTAAGTAGTTTTGTGAAATGAAATAATTAAGAAGAAAAAGAAGACGATATGCCACTGATTCCGCAAATTTGCACAGATTTCAAACAACCAAAGGTTGTTTATTTGGTTTTAATTTTAGAAAAAATCTGTGAAACAAATTTGTGAATATCAGTGTAATCTGTGGCAATAAAACTATATAAAAACGAGGCAATTACAACATAATGAGATTATTCATATTTATTATAATAATTACGACAGCTTTTCAAATAAAAGCCCAAGAAAGCCTTTGCAAAAAATTCAAAGCCCTAAGCCGACCCGAAAAGTGCTGGGTAATATGGCATCCTTTTATTGCGAAAAAAACAAATCAAATATCATTAGAAGCTAGAAAATTTGCAAATGAAGCTCTAAAAGATACGCTACTTGATGGAGATGGAAACGGAGGTCAGGTTGATGCCTTTAGGCATTCTCTGTGGATGGCAATGCTTGCAAGAGAAATAAGAATAAAAGCAGCAAAAAAACTTGGAAATGCACACGAACGAGGCAATTATTTAGATTACAAAAAACATCGAACCGAAGAAGGCACTTTGCCAGATGAACAAAGCTGCCAGATGGATTTTTTGAATAATGATGCTGGAATACAAATAGGCATTTCTCATAAAAACGAAACTATTGATTCGCTCAAAAACTACATCAAAAATGAAATTATAACCGGAAAACTCTGGATTATTAAAAAAGATAAAAGCGGAAATTTCATAAATTGTAACGGAAGCATCTTAATGCCAGAAGAATATATTGGCAAATGGGAAAATGAAAAATGTATAGTTTCGTCAGATTTTAGAAAAAAATCAACAAATAACCAATAACATTTATTTTAGACAATCTAAAAGTTTATTTTTACGATAATTTATTTTAAAATTTACTTAATGAAAAACACTCAAGAACTAAAACAAATTGCTTCACAAGTCAGAAGAGATATATTAAGAATGGTACATCAGAATCAGTCAGGGCATCCGGGAGGTTCGCTTGGCTGTGCCGATTTATTTACTGCATTATTTTTTGGAATAATGGAACATAATCCAAAACCTTTCGATATGGATGGCAAAAATCAGGATTTGTTTTTCTTATCAAACGGACATCTTTCTGCAACTTTTTATAGTGTTCTTGCTCGTACAGGATATTTTCCAGTTAAAGAATTAAGCACATTTCGTTGCATTGATAGTCGCCTTCAGGGACACCCAACACCAGCCGAGCATCTCGAAGGAGTTAGAATTGCATCAGGCTCACTCGGACAAGGCTTATCTGTG
>MEND01000005.1:0-1638 GCA_001768975.1 Bacteroidetes bacterium GWA2_31_9
AAAAAAAGAAGCACTTTCAGTTGTTATTTGTGCAAAAAATGAAGCTGAAAACTTAGAAAAAAATCTCCCATTTGTTTTAGAGCAGGATTATCCAAACTATGAAGTTATTGTAGTAAATGATGGATCATGGGATGAATCAGAAATTATTTTAGCTCAATTTAAAGACAAGTACAATCATCTTAAAGTTACTACAATTCCGAACGAAAAGAAGTTCCATTTTGGAAAAAAATTGGCAATTACAATTGGAATTAAAGCAACATCAAATGAGTGGATAGTTTTTACTGATGCCGATTGCGTACCGAGCAGTAAGCTGTGGCTTAATAATTTACAACAAAATATAAAAGAAAATACCTCTATTATTTTAGGCTATGGCAAATACGAAGTAAAAAAAGGACTATTGAATTTATTAATCAGGTTCGATACCCTAAACATTGCTTTAAAGTATTTTTCTTTTGCTTTATCGGGCAATGCATATATGGGAATTGGTAGAAATCTTGCTTATAAAAAATCATTATTTTTTAACAATAAAGGATTTGCAAGCCATTTAAAACTAGCATCAGGTGATGATGATTTGTTTATTAACGAAACTGCCACAAATAATAATGTTGAAATAGAATATTCTCACGATTCGCACACGATATCAGAGCCCGAAAACAATTTCAATGATTGGGCAAATCAAAAACGTCGTCATTTAACAACAGGTTTTCACTATAAATTAAAGCACAAATTTTTACTAGGATTTGAAAACATATCATTATTTGTATTTTATGCAATAATTTTAAGTTCAATAATATATATAAATTTATTAGGTTTTTTCATATCGGCATTTATTTTAAAGCTTACAGTTCAATTAATTATTACTAAAAAAACAATGTTACGTTTGAATGAAAAGAATTTATTACTAATTTCGCCATTATTGGAAATAATTTTACCTGTATTAAATTTATATTTTATTTTTACAAGCTACTTTATTCAAAAACGCAATAGATGGAAATAAATCCTAATTTATCGGATAAAGCACTTCAGGACTATAAATTAGTTCTTGCAGCTATTGAAGGCGACCAAAGGGCTTTTGCTGAACTTATGGGAAGATACAGAGATGCAATTTACTATATGTTATTGAAAATGGTAAATAATAAATCTGATGCCGATGACTTAACAATTGAAGCATTTGGAAAAGCATTTAAAAAACTCTCACAATACACTCCAAATTACGCATTTAGTACTTGGCTTTTTAAAATTGCTACCAATAACTGCATAGATCATATGCGTAAAATTAAAGGACACAGAGTTTCTATTGATATCAATACAGAAGATGAAGAGGGTGATTCAACTATGAATTTGCCATCAGACGTTTTAGATCCTGAAGAAAAATTGATTAGAAAACAACGTAAAATTTTACTCAATACTGTTGTTGAAAAATTAAAACCTAGATATAGAAAACTAATTGAATTAAGATATTTTAAAGAACTAAGCTACGAGGAAATCTCTATTGAATTAGAATTACCTTTAGGAACTATAAAAGCTCAATTATTCAGAGCAAAAGAATTACTTTCCATCATACTTAAACATTCAAGTGGTAAATTTTAGTTTCCACTATGCCCCTAATAAAAAAATATTTTCCAGAATTAAATGAAG
>MEND01000005.1:1647-5476 GCA_001768975.1 Bacteroidetes bacterium GWA2_31_9
ATAATACTGCAATTCTTGATGTCGGAACTGGTGGAGGATTTCCTGGAATACCTTTAGCAATTCTATTTCCAAAATGCAAATTTCATTTAATTGATTCTATTGGAAAAAAAATCATGGTTGTTGATGATGTGAAAAATCAACTTAGGTTAAATAATGTTAGCTGTGAACAAATTAGAGTTGAAAAATTAATTCCTAAATTTGATTTCATTGTAAGTCGTGCCGTTACAACATTTCCTGAATTTGTAAAAATGACAAAAAAAAACATTAAACAAATATCTTTTAATAAACTACAAAACGGAATAATTTACCTAAAAGGTGGCGATTTGGAGCATGAATTAGAGCCATTTAAACAAATTTCTGTAATTAATATTAAAGACTATTTTGAAGAAGAATTCTTTGAAACTAAAAAGATTGTTTACCTTGCAACAAACAACTATTAATCAATGTCTTTAATAATTTTTTGTTGTATTTTATGTTTTTTTATTTATAAAATTGGTTTTTTAGAATTATTTTCTACCTTTGCAGTCCAATAATTAAAACTCTAAAAATAAAGAAGCGATGAAAAGGACATTTCAACCATCGGTAAGAAAAAGAAGAAACAAACATGGTTTCAGAAAAAGAATGTCGTCAGCCAATGGACGAAGAGTTCTAGCAGCTAGAAGAGCAAGAGGACGAAAAAAATTAACTGTTTCTTGCGAAGCAAAACACAAACGTTAATACTTTTTACATAAAATATACTTATGAAAGCTGTCTTTTTTAGACAGCTTTTTTTGTTTTAAGAAAAATCCTTTTCTTAAAATTTTGAAAATAAAATCACATATTCACATCTTAATCTTCAAAAAAATTTTGAATATCTTTCATTTTTAATTATTTTGTGATAAATTATTTCACAAACACATAAATTGATAATATGTCAAAAGTAAATGTGATTCTAAAGGTTAACGGTGACTTATATGAAGTAGCTGTTAATCCTTCAAAAACACTTGTAGAAGTACTGCGTGAAGACCTTCAGCTAATGGGAACAAAAATAGGTTGTCAGACTGGTGATTGTGGAGCATGTTCTGTTTTAATTAACGGAAAATCTGCATGTTCTTGTTTAACACTAGCGATTGAATCTCAAAATAAAGAAATTACAACAATCGAAGGTCTTGCTCCAAGCGGTGAAGAACTACATCCAATTCAGGAAGCATTTGTAAAAGAGGGTGCAATACAATGTGGCTACTGCACTCCCGGAATGATAATGTCGGCAAAACATTTACTTGATAAAAATCCAACACCATCAGAACTTCAAATTAGACAAGCAATTTCGGGAAATTTATGCAGATGTACCGGTTATGCAAGAATTGTAAAAGCAATTCAAGTAGCAAGCGAAAAAATGAATAAATCAGCAAAAGAATCATAAAATGTATATTCGAAATTTTACATATTTAGAGCCAAAAACTATTGAAGAAGCTTTGGCAATGAAAGCAAATCTTGGAATCAAATCAAGTATTATTGCCGGAGGTACAGATTTGCTTATAAAAATGAAACATCATTCAATTAATCCTGATTTTGTTATTGGCTTAAATAGCATTCCTGATTTAGATTACATAAAAATAAATACTGATAACGAGCTTGTAATCGGTACAATGGCAAAACTTACATCAATTGAAGAAAGTAATGAAATCAAAAACTATTTTCCTGCATTAGCCCATTCGGCAAGTGTTACAGCCACTGTTCAAATCAGAAACATGGGAACTCTAGTTGGAAATATTTGCAATGCAAGCCCATCGGCAGATAACGCCACTCCACTATTGGCTTATGATGCAAAAGTTGTAATTATGAATCAAAGCGGAAACAGAATAGTTGCAATGGATGAATTCTTCAAAGGCCCTGGAAAATCGGCACTCGAAACAGGAGAAATTGTAAAAGAATTTATTCTTCCTGTTCCTTCAAAAATGACAGGTTCTAGCTACCAGAAAGTATCTACACGAAGTAAAGTTGATATTGCAGGAATTTGTGTTTCAGCATTAATTAGTCTCGACAAAGACGGAAAAATTGCTAAAGCCAGAATTGCTTTAGGTGCAGTTGCTCCAATACCATTTAGGGTTTATAAAGCTGAAGAACTATTAATTGGAAAAATTCCAAATATTGAACTTTTAAAAGAAGCGTCAAAAATTGCCCGTGAAGAGTCAACTCCAATTTCAGATATGAGATCTTCTGCCGATTATAGAAAAGCAATGGTTGAAGTTTTAACATTTCGTGTGCTGGAAGCAAGTATCCAATCTGCAACAAAAAAGAAAAACTAAGATGAAACAAAAGATAAAAGAAAATAGTCTTGTAGGAAAAAGTATTCCTCGTATAGATGCTCCAGCTAAAGCAACCGGAAAAGCACTTTACACAGCCGATATTATTTTGCCAAGTATGCTTTATGGAAAAATTCTAAGAAGCACCGTTGCTCATGCAAAAATTATAAATATTGATGTGTCAGAAGCTTTAGCCCTTCCAGGAGTTAAAGATATAATTACTGCAAAAGATACTCCATGCATCAAATTTGGAAACTGGAGATTATTCCCTGAAACACAAGACGAGCTTCCATTGGCTTTGGATAAAGTACGTTTTATTGGAGACGAAATTGCAGCTGTTGCAGCTATAAGCGAAGAAATTGCAGAAAAAGCATTAGAACTGATTAAAGTTGACTACGAAATTCTTCCAGCTGTTTTTAATATTGATGATTCGCTTGCAGTTGGTGCTCCAATGATACATGAAGATAATCCCGATAGAAAAACAAATATTAGTCTGGATAGAAAAATTGATGTTGGCGACATCGAAACTGCTTTCAAAGATGCATATTATGTTCGTGAAGATAGCTTTGTAGTTCATCCACACTCTCATGCTTATATGGAGCCATGTGCTTCGTTGGCAGAAGTTGATGCAGAAGGAAGAGTTACTTTATATACATCAACCCAAACACCTTACATTGTTCAATGTCTTTTAGCATCAACAATGAATATTCCTGAAAACTATGTTCGTGTAATAAAACCAGCAGTTGGTGGTGGTTTTGGAGGCAAAATGGAATTACGAACATGGGATTTTTGTGCTGCATTTATGGCTCGCAGAACAGGTCGTCCGGTTCGATTTGTTCTTTCGAGAGAAGAAGAATTTGCAACTGGTAGAAGGCGACATGGTATGAAAATTAAATCGAAAGTTGCATTTAATAAAGACGGAATTATAATTGCCAAGGATTTTGAAGCATATCTTGATGGTGGTGCTTACAATTCAATGGGTCCAACTGCTACATTTTTATGCGGTAATTTCGGAGCTATGATTTATCGTTATCCAGTTTACAGATATCGTGGATACCATGTTTACACTAACCTTCCACCTTCTGGTGCAATGAGAGGGTTTGGGGCTCCTCAAGCTCTTTATATTTCAGAAACCCAAATGAATATGGCTGCCATTGATTTAAGAATTGACCCTATTGAACTTCGTCTAAAAAACGCAATGGTAACAGGTGACCAAATTGAAGGAGTAACAACTATTTCTTCTGCCGGATTAGTTGAATCAATTTCAAAAGTTGCAGAATTAACTAACTTTTTGGAAAAGAAAAAAAATCTGCCAAAAAATAAGGGAATTGGAATTGGTTGTTATAGCTTTATTTCAGGTGGAGTTTTTAATTGGTTTAATACAAAATATAATTTTGCTTCATGCGAAGTAAGAGTTTACGACGATGGAACTGCACATTTATTAAGCATGTCGGCAGATATTGGACAAGGCTCTGATACTGTTCTTAGACAAATTCTTGCTGCTGACCTTGGACTTCCTGTAAATAAAATACGTTTAACAGCTG
>MEND01000005.1:5493-6701 GCA_001768975.1 Bacteroidetes bacterium GWA2_31_9
TAAATGTTATTCATGAAGTTGATTTTGGTGAAGAAAAAGTATTTGCAAAAGCAAATCCAAAGCGTTCATTATCATTTGGAAAAGCAGTTGAAATGTGGGTTAAACTAAACCGAGGAGAAGAATTAACTGCTCGTGGATATTACACTCCTCGCGATAAGGGACTTACAACACCAGCATATTCTTTTGGTGCTCAGGTTGCCGAAGTTGATGTTGACCCTGATACAGGCGTTGTAACAGTCGAAAAAATTACAACTGCTCACGATTGCGGAACTGTAATAAATCCTTTAGGAGTTGAAGGACAGCTTGAAGGAGCTATTCAAATGGGATTAGGCTATACTCTTTGCGAACAATTTGTAATGCGTGATGGAAAAACATTAAATACAACTTTTTTAGATTATAAAGTACCGGCTGCCGAAGATATGCCTCAAATTGTATCTGCTGCGGTTGACACTTACGAACCTGAAGGACCATTTGGAGCAAAGGAAGTTGGTGAAGGTTTGGTTATTCCAACTGCTCCAGCTATCTCAGATGCAGTTTTTCAAGCTACTGGATACAGATGTAAGGATTTACCCATTACACCTGAAAAAATACTGAGAGCTACTGGAAAAATTTAGTTTTTCTCAATAGATTTTTAAAATAGCTTCGTCGTTACTACTCGCAATGACTGAGCTTTTATTGGAACATCTTTACCATCCAGTAGTTGCTCCGCCACCGCCTGAACTTCCGCTTCCATAAGAGTTTCCACCGCCCCCACCACCGTACGAACCTCCCGAATTACTATTCGATGAGCTTCCAAAACCACCACTGCTTTTCGAACTGCCAGAACTTCCCGATGATTTGCTTCCAAAGTAAAATCCAAAAAATGAAATAATTAAAATTATTCCAATAGTTAAGGCATACATCCAAAATGAACTCCAATATGACTCATTTTCAACCACATAAAACGCATCTGTATATCCAACTAAGACAATTTTTAAGGCTGAAACATAATTTTTTGTAATATCAATTTTACCGATTTCATTCCACGTTAGATTTGTTAAAGAATCGAACTTATGTCTTTCATCTTCGTACCAATTAAATCCATAAGGATTTATTCCAAAAACTTTTAAATTTTGCTGTCTGCCATTAGTTGAAATATTTTGACCTTTGTATAACAACAACATCATATAATCGTATTCGCCAATTTCTGAATGATCATAAACATAGTC
>MEND01000005.1:6880-7111 GCA_001768975.1 Bacteroidetes bacterium GWA2_31_9
AGCTTATTTATTAGGTCCTTCATTTCTTCTATTGTGTCCGGTTGACGAAGTATCTCATGCAAAACCGTTTTCATTTCTTTTCTTGCAGTATTGCTCTCTTGTAACATTCCTACAAAAGAATCTACATCGCTAGTCTCCGTAGCACCACCAACAACTGAGTCTTGAGGGATACTTATTTTTCTAGGATTAATCATGGCGAATTATTTTGCTTTAACCATATCCGCCGACGGG
>MEND01000006.1:0-9900 GCA_001768975.1 Bacteroidetes bacterium GWA2_31_9
AGACATAGCTCCAGTTTCTCCAACTCTTTGAGTTATTCCAAATGCATTAATATTAATATCTGAACCAGAAAACCATGATGATCTTGCAAAAATTAGTTCGGTCTTCTTTGTAAAAGCAGTACCTGCAATATTGGAATATATTGACTCTAATCCTCTAACAGAAGCACAATTAGCATCAGATAAACCAGAACTTCTTGCCCAAGGATTTAATAATAATTCTGAAGCACCTGCTTGTCCAGCTCTTTGTTCATTTCCTCCGAACATTATTATTGGCATCGAAATTAGTATCAATAATGCTATTTGAATCTTATTTATTTTTCTCATAGTTATATTATTTTCCATGATTTAATTGTCAATTTTAGAATGAATTTAAGTCAATTGGTCTAAGTGCACCAAACCATTTAAGAAATCTTTCACCTACTCCAGGAATTTCAACATGTATTACATAAACTCCACCAGAGATAGAAATTCCATGAGTATTTTTCAAATCCCATTCAACGTATGAATTTGAATTATCTTTTTCAAATCTTCTTATTAAAGTTCCATTTACAGAATAAATTGATATAGTACAAATTTGTGGTAAATTAGTAAATTTTACTAAATGATCAATTTGAGTAAGTTCATAAGAATTATGAGCATAATATGGATTTGGTACAATATTAATTAAATCAAGTGAATTTTGTAAAGTCGTTAAATCATTTTTAGTAGTAGCTAAATTATTTGTAGAAAATGAATACATTGGAAATCCTCTATTTGGAGCAATAGAATCGGGAGCAAATCCTAAAGTATAAGTTCTTTTTCTATATGGACTAACAACTCTTAACCTGATTTTAACATCGCAAGCTAAATATTCATAGCCTTGATTCAGAACAGGTATAGAAACATACATACAATTCATAAATACTTCTTTTATTTTATTTTCATTTAATAAAGCCAATAATTTTTCACCTTTATCGTATGCAGGCATCATATCTTCATATTTAGTTGAAGTTGTATTTTTAATATTATGACCCATAATGTAGATAAAATGTTTACCTCCTAAAATTGGCTCACCCAAACCTTCTCCAAAATACAAATCAGTTGCAAATCTAGGAGATGGATTCCATTTCATATCACGACCATTATCTCCAGTTAATCTGGACGATTCGCCAAACATCATATTTAATCTCTCTCCAGTTTCAACATCAATTACATATCCTGGAAACCAACCCATTCCAAGTGTACCTGAATTGTCAATATTTCCAAGTTTATCAACAGAGGGAGAACTTCTTAAATTAAGTTTCAATTGTCGATTTTCAGCGGTAAATTCGCCTTCACCAGACTGAGTTAAAGTTGAATCTGTTGGTGCAGCGGAACCACATGCTGTCCTTTTATATTTATTATCGGTAGTTTCTAAAACTGGGCATCTAGTCCAAAGAGAAGTATCTTTGGTAATAATAATATCAATGTTTGCAAGTCGTTGTTCTTTAGATTTTATCTGACCTTGACCACTTAATTCGCCAGGTGCATGATTAAAGTATGAAACTAATCTGTAAGGAGCCCAAGTGCCTTGTACCATACTTTCAAAAATCTGCTCTTTATCAAGCCATTCTGTCTCAGTGAATAATGGAGTAATAGATGGTCTGTCGTTATAGTACCAATTACAATCGCCACTAGTGGGATCTGTAAAATCTGTTCCTGCTTTAATCCAATCTTGTGCATTATGAGAATCAGCATCGGGAGCAAAAATTAACCAAGGTTTACTTGGATCTGAAAATTCGATTGAGGAATTAATATAACCATTTTTAGCAACTTCTTTCTTAGTACAAGCTGGTTGATTAGGAAACATTTCTGCTGGAAATGAATAAGGTGTTTGCTCAATGGAAATGGATAATCCTAATTCCGGAATTAATTGTTCGTTATTTAATGAAATCCAAGCATCGGAGTATATATCTTTATCTAATAATCCATTACTATTCTTATTAGTAAGAACCCATTTTGCATCAACAATGTAAGAATAAGGATCATAGTTTAAAGTATCTTTATTAAAATATGGATTATAATAGTAATATCCTTCTTTGTTCACTCTTACAGAATCCGGAATAAATTTCAAAATATATTCTCCAGTTGGAACATTTAAAGGATCAGTAACTTTAATTTTAATAGGCCCTTTTCCTACTTTATATTTTAAAATTTCTGATCTCCAAGGAGCTCCGTTCATAATTTGGTTTATTGTAATATCTTCCAAGTCTATTTCGTTATATCCACAACCAAATCCATCGAGTTGAGTAATAGCAGGTTCGTCGCCATATATAGAATTCATTATTGTTCCATTTGATGCATTATCTCTAATGTGTGGAATAACTTCAACTGATTGAATAGAACCATCAGCACTTTTTCTACCTGCTTTATAGGGTAGTTTTTGCCCATCTAAATTAGCCTCATCAGTTTGAATATATGGTTTAAAATTGTTATGAGCATAAGCAAGAGCAATAAAATAATATTTTTTATGATTTACTAAATTTCTATCTCCTTGTGCAAACACGTCTTCTGTAATTCTAAATGTATGTATTATTCCATTATCAGCTCCATCAACTTCTTCAACTGGTTCATTTGCATTTAATTCATCATTCCAATAAAAATTAACTAATTGACTAACTCCATCATGAACATCGCATTGGAAAATTAATTTAGCTTTATTTGCATCATAAATGTCTGAAATTGAAACATCTTTATCTTTAAGTTGGAATACTTGATAACCTTGAAATTTATATTCTTTATCACAATCCTCTTCATTACCAAGAGCATCAAGAGGGCAAACAATAAATGGATCAGGTTGTAAGTAACCTTCAAGATAATTATTGGAGGTTTTCTTATTAGAAAGATTGAAAATAATTTCTTTATCTAACTCAATAAATGTTAAGTCTGGAGAATCTGGTCCATCAAGTACTTTGAAACATACTTCAAATAATCGTTGAGCTTTATCATCTGCTTTTTGAACTTCAACTACAGATGCATAATTTCCTTCTGTAGAGCGAGCCCAAACAACTCCTGTTGTAATATCATTTATCATTCCTGGTTCTAGAACAAATGGTCCAGCTGATTGTACAAATCTTCTATCACCAGGTTGATTTCCTTCCAATATTTCAGACCAACCATTAGGATATGAACCTGACATATCTTCACCTTTTGTACCCCAGTTACATTTATCGGTAACCCCAGGAAACATAAAATCGGCTTGGTAAGTAGTTGCAGTTGGTCCCCAACCAATACCTCCATATAATAAATTAGAATTATCTCTCCATTTTCCAAGCAAATAATTATAATGGTGAGCAGCTGTTTTTGGATCTTGTGTTGCAGATGGACCAGTTGCATTATTAAAATAAATATATCTTCTCATTCCCCATCTTTCGTTATCCGCTATTCCGTCTCCAAAGTTTAACCCATTAATATTTCCATTCTCAATATCTGATGGTTCTGATGTTACAACTTCCTTTTTCTTAGTAGCAGGATTTATTCTATATCCATTATTACAATCAAGATTACGAGATTCTGACCAATTCGATAAATTGTCTTTATTATCATTATCTTGATAAGGTCCTTCAAAAAAGTCAACTCCTATAGCTGGTGGACTTGATCCGTAAGCATTTGCTTGACCAGTACCATCTACAGCTTTTCCGTTATATAAATAGCCTAAACCTCTGTTAACATCACATCCAACAAAGTCATCTTCAGCAAATCCTAAATCAGCATCAGTCCACACACCAAAGTAAGTATTTGTTAGTGTATATGTTGAACGATTAATAATTTCATAATTGTAAAAAGTCATATTGTTTAATTCGTCATTAGTTGAGAATGCAAATGCTTGACCATGAAGCTCCATCCCAATTGCATCTCCACCAGTTTCAGTATGAATATTTCCTCTGTCGTTATAAACCCACCATAAAGTTTTATCACCATACAAACGAACCTTACGTTTTTCACGAGATGTTCCACAAACCTCTTTATTGTCAAGGTCATAATATGGATAATCTCCATTGTCAGGGTTATAATAAGAGTCATCATCAACATCCACAAATGGTGCTAAGTAATAAGGATATCCTGATACATAATCACCATGAGCTGGCCATTCTTCAATAATTTTTGGAACTGAATATGATGGAAATAGTTCAGGTCTATCAGCTTTTGGAGAATTATACCATGATCTGAACATAGAAACTTCATTTCGAGTAATTACAAAATGCTTATCATATTGACGACATATATCTTCTGTAATAGTTCCTTGTCCATCTCCTGAAGTAATAAGTGGTCCAGGCCAATAGTCAATACCATCTTGACGGAATCTTTGTGCAGCAATTTTTAATTGACCATTAACATCAAGTCCACCAATCCATATAGAACCCGCAAATAGTGCAGTTTTACCTGATCCGGCAGGAACTTCATATTTAGGATTTCCTTGCAAATCCCACCACATATCACCACCAGTATGAATTAGTGCTCTAACATTATTTAGATCTAACTCGGTAGAAGAGGTTGCAGGGGAGCATCCAGCAGTAACCATTTTAACAGACTTAGTATTATCATTAGGATGATTTTTTTGTTTATCAGCTTTTAATTTGTTAAAGCCTATCAATAAAAACAAAACACTTAATATTCCACTAATATATTTCATATACATAAATAATTACTAATTAAAAACTTAATTGAAGACCAATTCTCATCCTTCTTGGCAAGCTATAATTATAAGGACTGTTTACTGCCATTGAATAATAATTTCTATAGGCATCTTCATTTGTTTGAGTACTTATACCGTCTTGAAACTCATTTGCTGACAAATAACCATTATCGTCAGGATTTCCTGTTGCACGATAAACAGATATAATGTTTTTTGCGTTTAATATATTTTGAATTTCAAAATATATATTTAATGGTACTTCTTTCTTCTTGTCATCGCCTTTTCCAAATTTTAAAACAAAATCTCTGTCAATTCTAGTATCTATAGTTGCTTTCCAAGGTTTTCTTGAACCATTAACCGAACCATCCAATGTTCCATTTCCTAAATCACTATTAATAACAGTATTAGTAACATTTAGTTGTTTACTGTAAGGAGTTCCTGAACCTGTATTTATTACAAAGTTAGCTCCTGTATTTTGTAAGATATCTTTTCCAAACCACTTAGGCCCATTATAAGCTCTTCCACTTGCAAATCTATAATCAGTGGTAATAACAATAGAATGTCTCTGATCATAATCTAAAGGAAGAGTAGTTCTTAAATTTGGTTGGTTAGATCTCATAAGGTTTAAACCCGATTGAGCATCAGATCCTGTTCCATTTGCAAATTGTAATGTATAACTAACTCTTAGTGATATGTTTCCTGTTCTTCTTAAATCGTAAGCTACAGTTAAACCTTTTACTGTTCCAAAATCTATATTTCCATAAGTCATATAACTTATTGGGTATGCACCTACAAGTCTTACAACTTGCTGCATATCACGCATTTCTTTATAGAATGCTGAAAGTTTTAAAGAAGATGAATTACTAACTTTTTGTTGGAAGCCCAATTCATAATCAATAGTCTTTTCTGGCTTAGCATCAGGATTGTTTAACACATTAGAAGCATTTTGATTAATATAAAAATAATCAAGAGGGTTTAAGTTTGCTCCATAAGAAGGTCTGATAGAAAGCACATCATAATGAGCAAAAAACAATGCAACATCTGAAATAGGAAATGAGAAAGAGATTCTAGGCATAATTGTATATTTAGGATCGTAGTCCTTAAACGAACTTCCAGGTTCGTATGTGTCATCAGACATTTTTACATCAGGATTAACTAAATATGGTGCAATACCAGTACTTGATGCAATTAATGTTGGATCATTAATTGGAGCTCCATCTGCATCATACCAAGTAGTCCCATCTCTAAATCCATTAATTTTAGAAGGAGCTTTAATGTCATCAACATAAATTATATAATTGTCTCCCATTGATGATGGAATTTTTGATGCACTAATTTTAGAGCCTTTCCCTTGCCTAATATCACCAGCAGTGAATGCCTCATATAGTAAATATTGATCTTTCAGTACCGGCTGATTTGCATCAAACCTGTCAACTCTAATACCAATATTGAAAATCAAATCTTTAAAAGCAAATTTATCTTGAATATATCCTGACATATAATTTGGCTGATATGGAGCAATTTCTCTTTTCTTTCTAACATTCCCATTTAAATCAGAGTATGTTTCTGTAAAGAATTCTTCAAAACTTGGATTTTTCTTAAGCTTTTTACCTGTATAATCATAACCATAATAAGTTAAATCTGTATTTCCTACATTTAATAACTCTTCGGGGCTAAAAAAATCAACAGATAAGTCGCTAGGGTCATAGGAATCAATATCTACCCACTGTGTAGAATTAATAGGCATTCCAATATGGTCTCTGAAATTTATATCAAATTCATATTGATTGGTATCATTATATAGTCTATCGTACCAAACAGTATCTTGAAATACTCCTTTTGAGTCATATACCATGTGTAAATTTGATTTATCTAACTCAATTATATGATTATTCATATATTGTCTAGCAAGAGTCCAAACCGCTCCAGGCCCATTAAGGAAATCATATAATCTATAATATCTTTCTACCCTTTGTTCAAACTCAAAGCCTAAGGAAATTTCATGATTTTTTACATCGGCAGAACCTGATGCTGAAAGCCTAAATTGATCTCTTTGAGATTTTACATATTGATTATATTGAGTTCCTGGATTTCTCCAATAATCATAAATTTTTCTTGGTTGCTGACCATTCAATAATGCCCCGCCATTTTCAACATTTAAAAAATTCATGTATTTGTTTGGGTCGCTAAATAAATGAAAATAATTGTCAGTAACAGTAGCCATCTCTGGATTAAGTTCTCCAGGTGTAAAAACTACAAGTGTATCCATATAACCATCATGTTGCATTACTCCATTTCCAAACCCTGGCAATGTGTCGGTTGATGAATATGACATTTGTCTTAAAACATCAAATTTTCCAACATATCCATAATTAAAGAAATTGTCTTTATGGGTATCATCTTGAGTTACAGAATTTACTTTAGAGTAATCAGCTTGAATTGAATAATATGCATTTTTTATAATTGAAGATTTAGCTTCTTCTTTATCTGGATTATATGATGTAAATTTTTGAGTTAATCGTATATAGGTTCTCCAGTTAGAATAAATTTGTTGAGGATTATTTTGAGAATTAAAAAGAGAATTACTTAATGAAAATAAATGTTGATTTGTATAATTTATAGAACCCCCAATTGTAATATTAAAGTTTCTTGAAGGACTAATGTCAATTTTAGCAGAAAGACTCATTTCTTTTGATACTGCATTTTCTTTAGCTTTAATGTTTTTAAAATTGGTAGAATCAAGAAATTCTGCATTTAAGTAAGTTCCATCTTGACCTGAAACTCTTCTTAATGGATCGTTAGTAATATAGTCTTGTGTTTCTTCATTTGCTTTCCAAATGCCAATAGAAGAAGGATCTCCATCTTTAGTGTAATTTAACTCTCCTGCAAGTAAAAATCCAACAATTGGAATTCTTTTAGTAGAATCCATCTTGTCTTTATGAAATAAAAGTGGTCCCGAAACATTAAACCCCAAAATATTTTCATTATAAGGATCTAAAAGTTTAGATGTAGCAACTTCCAGTCCGCCATAAAATGTTTGTGAAGGTCCTTTTGTAATAACGCTAATAATTCCACCTGTAGCATCACCATAACTTGCTGGAAGTCCTCCAGTAATTACACTAACTTCGGCAATTGCAGATTTAGGAAGTGCTTGAGTTCCCATAATCTTTATTCCGTCAACATAATAAACAGTCCCTTCAGAACGAGCTCCACGAATATTAATATCAGTTCCATTTTCTGAATAAACACCACCGACAGTAGTTGCAACTGATGCCGCTGATCTACCTGGCATTTTTGCAATATCTTCGGCAGTTACTGTGCCTCCTGTTTTTGTATTATCTTTATCAATTAAAGGATTAGTATAATCCTTAATTTCAACTTCTTGTAATATTTGTGTTGCAGGTGCAATTTTGAAATCCTGAAAAGTAATTTTTCCACCTTTAATTAAAACTCCATTAATTTGTGAGGCATTATATCCAACACTAGATGCTTTTACATTATATTTCCCAGCAGGAATAGGCTTAATTACATATTTTCCGTCAAAATCTGTCATTCCACCAGTTATTACCGAACCATCAGATTCAATTGTAACATTGGCAAATGGAACTGCTTCTCCTGATTCTGGGTCAACTACTGAACCTTGCAAAGAACCAGATGATTGAGCATATATACAATATGAAAATAATAAAGATATTACTGTAAATGTTATCTTTCGTAGCATAGCTAAATTCGTTAAATAAATAAATTTATACCCTTTTATTCCTAAATAGAATTTGTAAATATAGAAATTCTTATATGATATAACCAAAAAATTTTGATTGATGAACTTCGATATTTTAAGTAATTTTAACATTTACAATTAAATGATGGCAAAAGTTTTTTTTGATTTTAAAATTAATAGTAAATTAATCGACATCCAATAACTAATTTCCAAACATATAGAATCATTCTCCAAAAGGATTTTTTTGAAAAAGAATATTGTTGAAAAACATTAAAGAGAAGAGAGTGTAAATGATATTATTGTAGTGAGTTAGATACTGTTTAAAATTAGAATAAAAAAATTTATTATATGCTTTTGCCACTAAAACACCAAAACACGAAAATTCACTAAATTAGCTTTTTCAGTTTAGAATTCTTCTTTGCGGGATTTTGTGTTTTCTGATACGCATTGGTGTTTACCCTGTTAGATAATACCTTCATTTTTTATTCGTTCTTTTAACTTAGCTATCTCACAGGGTTCACCCCGTTGGATAACAAATTTTAATAAAAGTACAATATTTATTATTATCTATCCAACGGGGTGAACTTAACTTGTCCCGCTAGGGACAAAATATTGGTAGAAAGAAAATTAGTTCCACCAATAAGTGCCGTAGAACTTGTCTTATGGTTGTATTTCTGTAATATTCTGCATTATAATTCAAAATTGATTATTAAGTTAACGCTAATGCGATAAATCTGAACAGGTCTTGCGACTTCGTGGCAATAATAATATAATCAATAGAAAACAATAAATTTAAACTATCTCTTCGATTAAGTTTCTTTTTTCTTATTCTTTTTGAGTTTATATAATATTCTCTTATAAAGTGGATCTCTATCGAGTCGCTTATTTTTTCTCATAAATGGATTTCTATTTTTCTTATTGTTTATGCGATTTGAAGTTTTTTTAGTTTTCATCATTCGTTTATAAACTTTTTGTTGTGAACCTATTTCAGTTTCGTTACCAACATTTTTCCAATGTTCTTTTACTGCTTTTTTATGTTCTTTTTCTTCTTTATGTCTTTTTTTCCAATACTCTTTACTATTTCTTTCGTTAAGTTGTCCCCAGCCGCCATCTTCTTGAGCTGATAAATTGCTTGATGATATTATAATGACTGATAATACTGCAATAATATTTATATATATTTTCATTATCTTTGTTGAAATATAAAATATATGATTTTCAGAAAATCAAAATTAATAATTTATTTTAGTTTTTGTTTTATTTTATTAATTCAAAACTGCAAAAAGAAAGATGATGTAGTTCCAAATGTGTATGTTGATTTTTATCTTTATTTGAGTGATCCTGATTTTAGTGGATTAAATGCAATTGGAAATTCAGTTTATGTAACTGGGGGATATAGCGGAATTGTAATATATAGAAAATCAATTGAGGAATTTATTGTTTTAGATAGAGCTTGTACAAATGCTCCATCAAAAGAGTGCGAAAGAGTTGAAGTTGATAATTCAGGTTTGTTCGCCGTTTGTCC
>MEND01000006.1:9909-14504 GCA_001768975.1 Bacteroidetes bacterium GWA2_31_9
TTAACTAAACCTTAAATCCGCAAGTCATAAGATGTAAGTACCCCGATTTATCATCGGGGAGGCAACATGCATCAGTCAGGTATTTTCACCTAGCTGCTAAACAGCGACATAGCATAAAATATGCGAATTAAATGCTAAATAAAAAACCCGAAAGAAATCTTTCGGGTTTTATAAAAATTATTAAAATTAATTTAGTGTAAATTTAATCGGTACTTGATAAGATACTTTTACAGGTTTTCCTCTTTGTTTACCAGGCGACCATGAAGGCATGTTGTTTACCACTCTAAGAGCTTCTTTATCTAAATAAGGGTCAACTCCGCGTAAAATTTTAACTTCAGTAACTTTTCCTGCCTTATCAATCACAAATCCAACAAAAATTCTTCCTTGAATGCCATTTTCTTTAGCCATTTCAGGATATTTTGTATTTTGAGCAATCCATTTTAATAGAGCAGCTTCTCCACCCGGAAATTCTGGTTTATCTTCAAGAACATAAAAATTAAAAACTTCATCAACTTCTTCTTCTTCGACTTGAATTTCGGCAACTTCTACTTGAGTTTCTTGATCACTCTCTGAGTCTTCAATTTCAAGTTCTTCTTCAATTTCCTCATCGTCTTCAACAATGTTTAATTCTTCAATTACTTGTTGAGCTGGTGGAGGTGTTTTTAATTCTTCTTGACGAGTTATTGGAATAATTTCTTCTTCAACTACTAAATTTGCTAATTCGCCAAGCCCACTAGTGTTTTCGGGAGAACTTTTCCATTCAAATGCAAATAAGGAAACTCCTAATACAATTACTAATCCGATTTGAAAAAACATTCCTTTTTTGTTTTCTAAATCTGCTTTTTTAGATTTTTTCAGTTCCATTTTTCTAAAATTTTAAGGGTATAAAAATATAAAATTAATTACAATATTCAAAAGATTAATTTGAGAGTTTAAACTTTATAGGAATAACATTAGTTACAGATACTGGTTTTCCTGCTTGTATGCCGGGATTCCAGTCTGGCATTGAACTTACAACTCTTAATGCTTCTTTATCGAGATATGGGTCAACACCTTTCTTGATTTTTGGGTTGATAATTTTACCTTTTTTATCTATGGTAAATTCAATATAAACAGTGCCTTGTATAAAGTTTTCTTTTGGCATTTGTGGATAAGAAGTATAATCAACTATATATTTATGCATATTTTTTTCGCCACCTTTAAACTCTGGTTTAATTTCAACTTTCCAAAACATTGTAGGTTCTTCTGTTTCTGGCTCAGGCTCAAATACAGCTAAAATAGAATCATTTGGTTTAAATTCATAAGGATCTGTGCTTTGAATTTGAATAGAATCATTAACAACTACATCATCCTTAACAATATTAATATCTGTTAGAATAATTTTTGGAGCAGGTGGTTTAATTTCTTCTTTCATAAATGTAAGAGGAGTTAATTCACAATTATCAGCTTGAGCAATCAGAACGCCCAAATCTTCTGAATTATTGTAATAAGTAGTCCATTCAAAAGCAGTAATAACAATTGCTAAACTAATAATTAGTCCAAATTGGAAAAAGATAGATTTTACTCTTTCCAAATCATTTTTTTTAGATTTTTTTGTTTCCATGATTTATAAAATTTAAGGTTAAATATTAAGATTGTTAAAAAATGCAAAAATTGTGCCTTTTTATTTACGATTTTTGATTTTGGATTTTTTTAGACAGGATTACAGAGTTTATCCCGATTTATCGGGAATTAACAGGATTTTGGGAATTTGAGAAAGCGGAACAGTGAGGTAATATGCTGATTTTCAACTTCTTCATTTTCTCAATTTTTCACTTTATTCTTCTTGGAATTTGGTCTTGCCTTAGGCAAGAGGAGCTTAAACATTTGTCGCATGGAGCTTGAGAGCTTTGATTATCGTTAGTGGTTGCGACAATATTGTTGTTGGATTTTTTTTCTAGAAACATTTCGCTACTCTGTAGCTTTGTGTCGTTGTTTGCCGATTGCTCAACGTTTACCGAATACTGATTATCAATGGTTGCTCACCTTCTTCTTGAGATTTGAGATTTGTAACTTTAATGAACGTTTGTGGTTGCGACAATATTGTTGTTGGATTCCTTTTCTATAAATGTTTCGACAGGCTCAATACATCGCATTTCGCTACGTAGCTTTTTGGATTTCAAATCTTGGAATTTGGAATTTGATACTTGAATCTACCGAGACTTGGAATTTAGGATTTTTGATTTGAGTTTCGATAAAAAAAAGTAGCTTTGTAAATCAATACCAATTTTTATGAAAGTTTGCGAGTTATTTAAAAAATCAAAAAAGCCTTTATTTACATTTGAAATTCTCCCTCCGTTAAAAGGTGTAAATATTTCTACAATATACGATGCAATTGAGCCTTTAATGGAATTTGATCCTGCTTATATTAATGTAACCTATCACCAGCAAGAAACTGTATATAAAAAGCGTCAAGATGGATTGCTTGAAAAGAAAGTTGTAAGTAAGCGTCCAGGAACTGTCGCAATTTCGGCAGCAATAAAGTTTAAATATAAAGTAGAAATTGTTCCTCATCTTATTTGTGGTGGATTTACTAAAGAAGATACCGAAGATGCTCTAATTGATTTGCATTTTCTTGGATTTAATAATGTGCTTGCACTAAGAGGAGATCCACCAAAAACAGAACGTTTTTTCCGCCCCGAAGAAGGGGGTCATAAGTATGCAATTGATATGGTAAAGCAAATTCAGCAAATGAATAAAGGTATTTATCTTGATAGCGATTTGCAAAATGTAACAAAAACAGATTTTTGTGTTGGAATTGCTGCATATCCTGAAAAGCACGCAGAATCTCCAAATAAAGAAATCGACATGAAATATTTGAAGGAAAAAGTTGATGCAGGTGCTGATTATATTGTAACTCAAATGTTTTTTGATAATAATAAATATTATGATTTTGTAAATTCGTGTAGAAAAGAGGGGATTAATATTCCAATTATTCCTGGAATTAAACCTATTACGAGCCTAAATGATATTAAAAGTATTCCAAAAATTTTTCATATTGATATACCTTATGAATTTATGAAAACGATAGAAAATTGTAAAAATAATAAAGAAGCAGCTGAGGCTGGCATTGAATGGGCTACATATCAATCAAAAGAATTAGTAAAATTTGGAGTTCCATCAATTCATTATTTTACAATAGGATATTCACAGAATATTGTTAGAATAGCTAAAGAAATCTTTTAATCAATATATTAAACAACTTTCAGGCTTTTTAAACGTCATGTATTTTTAATACTTTTTTTATGAAACATTTACTTTTTATAATTTCGATAATTTGGATTTTCAATTCCAATATTTTTGCACAAGTAAGTCAAGGTGGTACTCCTTTAAGTTTCGACACAAAGCGATTATTGGAACTAAAATCAAATATTCAATTTGTTACTGCCGATGCAAAAAACATTATTCAATATAAAGTTGAAGATGCTGTAAATGATGTAAAAAAAGAATCTCCGTGGCGTTTTGGAGAAAATATATATGTAAATTACAATTTAAATAATTCAGGAACTTGGGATATTTTAGAAAATGGCGATAAAATTTGGCGACTAGGTGTTTATTCTCCAGGTGCATTAACAATTAATCTTACTTTCGACAATTATCGTTTACCAAAAGGAGCATCTTTATTTATTTATTCTCCCGATAAAGCCGAATTAATCGGTGCATTTACAGATTATAACAATCAGGAAGATAAAAACTTTGGAACTACTCTTTTAAAAGGCGATGCAGTAATAATCGAATATTTTGAACCAAAAAACGTAACTTTTTCAGGTGAAATAAATTTATGGCGAATTACACACGGTTATAGAAATGCTTTTGATTATGCTGAAAAATCACTTGGAAGTTCAGGTAGTTGTAATGTAAATGTTGCTTGCCCACAAGCAGTTGGATGGGAGAATGAAATTCGTTCAGTTTGTATGCTTGTATCGGGTGGAAGTGGATTTTGCACAGGAGCTTTAATAAATAATACTGCAAACGATGGAACTCCTTATGTTTTAACTGCAAATCATTGTGGAACAAATCCTACATCGTGGGTTTTTTGGTTTAATTGGCAAAGTGCAACATGTACAAATCCGGGAACATCTCCGGCTTATAATTCAATAAGTGGTGCAACACTAAAAGCAACAAACGCTACAAGTGATTTTTGTCTTGTACAAATGAATCAAACTCCGCCGTCGAACTATAATGTTTATTATTCTGGCTGGAATAGAACAACTGATTTGGATATTCCTGGAACTATTTGGGGAATACATCATCCATCTGGAGATATTAAAAAAATTAGCTGGTCAACACTTGGAGCTTCAACTACAACTTATTTGCAAACATCAAGCCCTGGCGATAATACGCATTGGAAAATAACTACATGGAGCGATGGTACAACTACTGAAGGAGGTTCTTCTGGTTCACCATTGTTTGATCCAAATCATTTGATTATTGGACAATTACATGGCGGATATGCCGCTTGTGGAAACACTTCTTCTGATTGGTATGGAAGGCTTGGAATTTCATGGGATGGAGGTGGCTCAAGTGCTACCAGATTAAGCGATTGGCTTGATCCT
>MEND01000006.1:14691-25152 GCA_001768975.1 Bacteroidetes bacterium GWA2_31_9
AATGTATCAACATCAAATCCAAATGGTGGACTAGATTTGAATACTGCAAACGATAGTATTACTTTAAATTATACAGTTTATAATTCAAATGCTTCAATGCCTTTTGTTGAATTATTTGAAAATTCAATTTTTCCACCGTGCAATTGGGCTTCGTATAATGGCTCTAATGGAATTGGAACATCTGTAACATGGTCGAGAACAACATCTAATACTTATATGACTTCGGTGGGTTCTGCTTATGTTAAATTTGAAAATGTTTCAAGTGGTTCGGCAGAGGATTGGCTTGTTACTCCATTAATACAACTTGCCGGAAATTCGACATTAAGTTATTATGAACGACAATCTTATTCAACAAATTACAATACAACTTATAAAGTAAAAATATCAACTACATCTCAAACAAATCATGCAAGTTTTACGGATATAGTATCTTATAATGAAGCTGCATTTGGAATGTCATATTCATTTAAAGGAATTGATTTAAGTGCTTATGATGGACAGTCTATTTATATTGCATTTGTTATGATTCAGGACGATGGCGATGATTGGTATTTAGATAGCATAAAAATTAACAGTGCGGTATTAAATCCAATTGCTGATTTTACTGCAACAGCTAATATTTGTCAGAATGAATCTGTTACATACACTGATTTAAGCTCTAATAATCCAACATCATGGGAATGGACTTTTGATGGTGGAAATCCAGCGTTAAGCACTGAACAAAATCCAGTTGTAAGTTATAATAGCACAGGTAGTTTTGATGTTAAATTAATTGTTTCAAATGCTGATGGAACAGATACGCTTTTAGTAAGTCAATATATTACGGTAAATCCTAATCCAATTGTATCACAAAATATTACAAATATTAGTTGTAAGAATAGCAATGATGGACAAATTGAAGCAATTGTTACAGATGGTATCAGTCCATATAGTTATTTATGGTCGAACGATTCAATTATATCTACATTGAATAATTTGGGAATTGGAAATTATTCGATTACTGTTACTGATATAAATGGATGTATTGATACATCAAGTGCAGTAATTACTGAACCAGATTCAATAAATATTACTTTCAATTTAACCAATGCAACATGTTCGTCAAATGATGGACAAGTGATTGCAGCTGTTACAGGAGGAGTAAGTCCATATAATTATTTATGGTCAAATGGAATTACCAATGAAAATAATTTAGGATTATATTCTGGTAGTTATGATTTAACAGTTACAGATTCCAATAATTGTGAATTAATTAAAAATGTAGTTGTTTTAAACATTGGAGGAGCTACTTTATCAGTTTCAGGAATTAATGATGTTTCATGTTTTGGAGGAAATAATGGAACTGCAACAGTTGATGTTTCTGGAGGTACTTCACCATTTTCATATAATTGGTCAAATGGTGGTTCATCACAAACAGAAAATAATTTAACTTTTGGATTATTCGATGTAACCGTGACTGATAATAATGGATGTAATTCATACACCTCAGTTATTATTAGTGAACCTTCTGAGTTAATTGCAAATATTACATCAAACGATGCTTTATGTAATGGCGATTCATCAGGATTAATTTCTGCTACTGTAAGCGGTGGAGTTAGTCCTTATAGTTATTTATGGTCGAATGGAGAATCAACAGAAGATATATCAAGTTTAACAGCAGGTTCATATCAATATACTATTACTGATTTTAATGGTTGTGAAGTGAATGGACAAATCCAAATAAATGAACCTGTTGCAATAGAAGTTCTTGAAACTGTAATTAATGTATCTTGCAATGGTTATAATGATGGAGGAATATTTCTTTCGGTTAGCGGAGGAACTCCTTCTTATATGTATCAATGGTCAAATAATTCAACAACTTTTGAAATTAATAATCAATTTATTGGGATATATTATTATACAATTACAGACTCGAATGGATGTGCATTTTCAGATAGTGTGATAATTACTGAACCTCTAGCAATTACCGATAGCTTTGTAGTTGTTGATGCTACTAATGGTACTTCATTAGATGGTGGTGCAACTGTAATGATTTCTGGGGGAGTTAGTCCATATAATTATTTGTGGTCAAACTCAGAAACAAGCAATTCTATTTCAAATGTACAGACCGGAAATTATTTTGTTACTATTACTGATGCAAATGGCTGCTCTTTGATTGATTCTGTATTTATTGATTATACATTCGGAATTACAAAAGTTACAGATAATGAGTCGATAAATATTTATCCAAACCCATTTTCAAATGATGCATTAATAAAGGTAAAGTCATCAGAGAAATATAATTTGCAGATTTTTGATTTAACTGGAAAGTTAATAATTGACATTCCGTATTCAGAATCAAATACTTATAAGATTAATGCAATTGATTTTGCTCAAGGGATTTATATGATTAAATTAATTTCAGAAGCAAATCAAGTAATAGTTAGAAAGTTAATTGTAGAATAATAAAATACTAATATTATGAAAACCATGAAACTCATATCTATTTTCCTTTTCTGTATTGTTTTAACTTCTTGCATGAATAAATCTTTTCAGGAACAGGCTGATACAGGTTTATCGGGAGGTGAAAATTTTGCTCTAGGTTCATATACACAAAGTGATAAGTCTGGAGATTATGCTGAAAGTGAGGAGGAAACTACAAAAGACATTAGTAATTTACCTTCGGGTTCTAAACATGAAGAAAGTATTATAATTCCTGAAAAAATAATAAAAACCGCTTCGGTTGGGATTGAAATTGAGGATTATAAAACGAAAATTATAACAATCAGAGAAATTGTAAAAGCTAATAATGCCTATATTTCTACTGAAGATGAAAAAAACTATAGCAACAGTATTTACAATAATATTATTGTTAGAGTTAAAAGCGAAGATTTTGAAAAATTAATTGAATTGCTTACAAATGAAGCTCTGAAAGTTACATATAAAAACATCAATTCTCAGGATGTAACCGAGGAGTTTGTTGATATTGCTGCACGATTAAAAACCAAACGAGAAGTTGAAAAACGCTATACTGAAATTTTAAAACAAGCAAAGACAATCAGAGAAATTCTTGATATTGAAGAGGAATTACGCCAAATTCGTGAAGAAATTGAAGCAAAAGAAGGACGTTTAAAATATTTGAATAGCCAAGTCGATTTAAGTACAATTAATTTGAGCATAACTCAACATTTCATTACTGATAGATACGAACCTGGATTTTTTGGAAAAATTGGAAAAGCTTTATCAAACGGATGGGATGGATTGTTGATTTTTATTATTGGACTGATGTATTTATGGCCACTGTGGCTGATTTTAGGAATAGGTCTTTATATAATGTTACGAATAATTAAACGTAACCGTAAAAGGAAAAAGCAATAATTTTATCAAATTAATTTAGAATAATTCTAAATAATCGTTATTTTTGAGCAAATAATTTTAAAATGAAAGTAGTTATTTGCATTCTCCTATTATTCTTTTCATTAAAGGCTTTTTCGCAGGTTGGAATTATAAAAGGAAAAGCTACTGATTCCAAAAACAATGAAGCAATAGCATTTGCCAATGTTGTTATAGAAGGAACAACTATCGGAACCTCGTCAGATGTTGATGGATTTTTTGAAATCAAAGATGTTAAAGTTGGATTTACAAGATTAACAGTTTCTGCAATTGGGTTTGAAACATCTACGTCTTCTGATATTCAAGTTTTTAACAATCGCACAACTTTTATTGATATCCAATTATCTCAAAAAAATTACGAGCTTGAACAAGTAATTGTAACTTCACAACGATTTGTAAAAAAGGAAGAAAGTCCTGTTTCGTTACGAAGTATTAGTATTTCAGAAATTGAAAACAGTGCAGGTGTAAATCGAGATGTTGCAAAAATTGTTCAATCTTTTCCTGGAGTTGCAGCAATTCCTTCTCCCGGACGTAACGATATAATTGTAAGAGGCGGAGCTTCAAGCGAAAGTAAATTTTATATTGATGATATTGAAATTCCAAATATTAATCACTTTGCAACACAAGGAGCTTCAGGTGGAACAAACGGTATTTTAAATGCCGATTTTATTCGCGAAATAAATTTTTATTCAGGAGCATTTCCTGCTAACAAAGCAAATGCATTAAGTGGAATTTTCGATTTCAAACAAATTGATGGAAATTCAGAAAAATTAAAGTACAGAGCATCATTAGGTTCGTCAGATCTTTCATTTACAACAGATGGGCCAATTGGTAAAAAAGCAAATTTTATTTTCTCAGTTCGTCGTTCGTATTTAAGTTTTTTGTTTAAAGCCTTAGGTCTGCCATTTTTGCCTACTTACAACGATTATCAACTTAAAAGCAAATACAAAATAGATAATAAAAATGAAATTACTTTTGTAAGTATTGGTGCACTTGACCAAATGAAACTTGATACCAAGATTAAAAATCCTACGGAATATCAACAATATATATTAAATTATATTCCTGTATATGAACAGTGGAGTTATACTGTTGGTGGAGTTTATAAGCATTTTCGTGAAAATGGTTTTTATACTTTGGTCCTCAGTAGAAATATGCTTAATAATCGTCAATTCAAGTATTTAAACAACGATGATTCTGTTGAAAGCAACAAGATTATTGACTATGTAAGTCAGGAAACAGAAAACAAATTAAGATTTGAAAATAATTATCAATCGAAAAATGGTTTGAAAATTAACTATGGAATTAATTCTGATTATGTTGGTTATACAAACAACACATTCCAAAAGACATTTGTAAACAATAGCTTAGATACAATACAGTATAATACTTCATTAAATTTTTTCAGATATGGGATTTTTGCTCAAATCAGTAAAAAATATTTTTCAGATTTACTGTCTTTATCTTTTGGAATTAGAACAGATGCTACGTTGTATGACGATGCAATGCAAAACCCACTAAGTCAAATTTCTCCAAGATTTTCGACATCATATAATCTTACCGAAAAAATCAGTCTAAATGCGAATGTTGGAAGATATTTTGAGTTACCATCTTACACAACAATGGGTTATAAAGACGTGTCGGGTAATTTTGTAAATCAAAAAAATGAAATAACTTATATAAATTGTAACCATTTGATTGCAGGAATTGGCTATCAACCAACAAGTAATACAAAATTTACCATTGAAGGTTTTGGTAAGGTTTATTCGAATTTTCCATTTTCTGTGAAAGACTCTATTAGTTTTGCCAACAGAATGATTAACTATGGAGTAGTAGGCAATGAGGAGATTGTTTCAACAAACCAAGGAAGAGTTTATGGTGCTGAATTTTTAATGCAGTCGAATATAAAAAACATAGTAAATATTTTGATTTCATACACTTATGCTGTATCAGAATTTCAAGATAAATTGGGAAATTATAAACCTTCGGCTTGGGATAACAGGCACACTTTTATAATAACTGCAAACAAAAAATTCAAGCGTAACTGGAGTGCTGCAATTAAATGGCGATTTGCAGGAGGTTTGCCTTACACTCCTTATGATATTGAAAAATCATCAAAAATTTCAGCATGGGATATTACAAATCAGCCATATAGTGATTACAACAATGTTAATTCTGCACGATTTAAACCCTTTCATCAATTAGATTTGAGAATTGACAAGGTTATTTACTTCAAAAAAAGCAGTTTAAAATTTTATTTCGACATGCAGAATGCCTATAATTTTAAATCTGAAGAACAAGCAAGAGTTACAAATATGGACGAAAAAGGGAATAAGTTAATTGACCCTAACGATAATACTCGTTATTTGCTACGCACAATTCCATCTGAAGGTTCAGGAAATATTTTGCCTTCGATAGGTGTAATATTTGATTTTTGATTAATAGTCTTTGTCTCTAATAAAGCATTTTCCTTGTTTCATTCAATTTCCCAAAAGCAAACAAAAATATAATTCTATTTACATTCAAAAGTAGTGTCTGTTGGATAATAGCATTTGCAATTTTCATCTGAAATATCAGGTTTTGGAAGTTCAACTCTATAACAATCAACATAATATTTGCTACTATCAAAATTACACATAGTTAATTTAACATAATCTGGCTCATAATATATATCTGATGTAATAACAAATATTATTGATGAGTCCCTACGAATAATTTCATTTATTATCCTCTCTTTAACAATAAATGGTTCAAAATCGGAATATAAAAATGTGATGTTCCCATTTATAAATGTATAGAAGCTTGGCGATTCATCATATCTTACTTTCTTAGGTAAATATGAAATGTAAAACTCTGTTTGAAAAAAAGTCTTATTAATTGAAATAGTAATAATGTCTTTTTCAAGAAATACTGGATATGTCTTTTGTACAAATTCTATATATTCATTAATTGTATTTAATAAGACCTTATTATTTAAAATTACCTCATAATGGTTTTCAACAAGACTATTTTCAATATTCTTTTTACCACAAGACAATAATATGGTTAACAAAACAAAAGAAATTAGTTTTATGTTCATAATCCTAAAATTCCTGAAAATACTTTCCAAGCTCAATTTGTGCTCTGAATGGTTTATTTTTATCAGTATAAAGTTTATTAGATAAGTTTTTATCAAGTATTCTGGCTTTTACATTGTCTTTCCAATGAATATTAAAAACATCTTTTAATGTTTTTTTTATACTAATGTCATAAATCGGACAAGTTACTTCTACTCTTCTGTCAAGGTTTCTTGTAAGTAAATCGGCAGACGAAATAAAAATTTTTTCATCGCCATTATTATGGAAAATGTATATTCTTGTATGCTCTAAATATCTGTCGATTATTCCATGAGCTTGGATTTTGTCGCTAAGTTTTGGGATTTCTGTAACTAAAGAGAACATTCCACGAATATTTAACTTCACATCAACTCCAGCATTATTAGCATCATACATAAGTTGAATTATTTCAGGATCGCTAAAGTTATTTATCTTAAAATGAATTTTTGCAATTTTTCCTTCTTGGGCATTTTTAATTTCTTTATTAATTAATGCTTTAATTTTAGTTCGCATATTAAAAGGAGAAACGAGCAAATGATTAAAGGGACTAATTTTGTAGTTAACATTCAAAAAATCAAAAACTTTCGACACATCATTAGTTATTTTTCGGTCTTTAGTAATCAACATTGCATCAGTATATATTTTTGCAGTGTCTTCGTTAAAGTTTCCTGTTCCAATGCAGGCATATTTGACAAGTTTTTTGTTTTCAATTTTTGTAATTAGGCAAATTTTTGAGTGAACTTTTACTCCATTTGCACCATAAATTACTTTAGCTCCCTCTTCTCTAAGTTGAGTTGCCCAAGAAATATTTGCTTCTTCGTCGAATCTGGCTTGCAATTCAAGAACCACTGTTACCGATTTTCCATTCTTTAAAGCATTGAGTAAAGCATCAACAACTATTGATTTTTTTGCAAGTCGGTAAAGTGTAATTTTGATTTCTTTAACCTTTGAATCTATTGATGCTGCTCTTAAAAAATCAATAAAATTTTCAAATTTATGATATGGAAAATATAGTAAAATATCTTTTTTTGTAACTTCTTTAAAAAGGGTTGAACTTTTTTTAAACTGAATATGTTCTGTTTGTAAAGTTGGTTCGTAGTGATGTTTGGCATCTTTTACAGGAAAGCTTATAAAGTCTTTAAAATTGTGATATCTGCCTCCTGGAATTGTAACATCCTCTTTTCCTATTTTTAATTTTCGAATAATTAAATTAAGTAAATAATCGGGAATTTTTTCGTCTATAACTAATCTAACCGGATTTCCTTCTTTTCTTTTTTTCAGACTTTTAGATACGTTTCTTATGTAGCTTTCAGAAATATCATCATGAATGTCGAGTTCGGCATCAAGAGTTAGCTTTATTGTAAATGCCTCTATTACTGTGTCTTCGTTACAACCAAATAGGTCAGACAATCCATGGCGGATAATATCATCAAGAAAAATAAAATATTGAGAGCCTTTTTTAGAAGGAAGTAGTAAAAACCTAGGAAAAACATTTGTAGGGATTTCAATTAAACTGTATTTGTCTCCATCAGGTTTATTAAGCCATACAGCAAGATATATAGTATCATCTTTTAGCTTATTGTTTGGATGCATTTGGTCAAGCATAACAGGCATTAACTTCTGACGAACTTTATTTTTAAAATAATCAGCCACAAAAGTTGCTTGAGTCTCATCAAGCTGATTTTCATTTACCAGAAAAATATTTTCTTTGGCAAGATCAATCAATAGTTTCTGATAAATTGACTGAAAATTGTTTCTTTGCTCTATTACAATATCATGAATTGTTTTTAAAATTATTTTTGGGTCTTCACCAATAATATTAATTGACTTTTTCCCTAGCTGCGAAATTCGTTTTAATGTAGCTACTCTAACCCGAAAGTACTCGTCAAGATTGCTTGAATATATACCAAGAAATTTTAATCGTTCAACTAAAGGAACATTAACATTATCAGCTTCTTGAAGAACTCTTTCGTTAAAAGAAAGCCAACTTATTTCTTTTGGCAAATATGTTTTTCCCATAGAATTATATTATTGAGGTAATTGATTTATGAAAACTTCACCATTTGTTTTCAGTACATCATTCCAGTCCGAAACATTAAACTTAATGCCTAATGCTTCAGATTTTTGCATGCTTTTTTTATACCCAACAGCCAAATCATAAGCAACTTCCGAAATTGGCATATTATGTCCAAAAATGAAAACTGTATCAATATTTTTGTAATTGCTTATTAGTTCAACTAAAAAGTATTTGTCGTAATCGTAATAAAGCTGTTCGTTTAAAACTATTTTACTATGAGGATAGTCCATTTCGGTTGCAAAAATAATTGCTGTTTCTAAAGCTCTGAAAGCAGAGCTAGTAATAATTAAATCGGGAGTAATAATTTTTTTTAATTTCTCAGCAACAAATTGTGCTTGTTTTTTACCTTTTGCAACAAGAGAACGTTCTTTATCAGACGAAGTTATAGTGTCTTCTGCTTTAGCATGGCGTACTAAAATAATTTTTTTCATATCAATGGTAAATATATTAAAATCCTAATAATTAAATATTAACAGATTAATATCTAATTGTTAATTTTTATATAGCAAAATTACAATAAATAAATTTATTAAAGGGAAATGATTTTAATCGCCAAAAGAAGTTCCAATATATCTTGCTTTTTTAATCATTGGGTAGTCAGCCGGAACAAATTTAGTTTTGTTTGCAACATCTTTTAATGGAACAGGTACAAGATTATCGTTTATAATAGCAACCATATTTCCAAATTTCTTTTTTGCAATTAATTCTGCTGCAAAAGCTCCATATCTGGTAGCAAGAATTCTGTCTATTGGAGAGGGAGTTCCTCCTCGTTGAATATAACCAAGCACTGTTTCACGTGTTTCGAAACCAGTTTTTTCGTTAATTATTTTTGCAATGTATTGTCCTGCTGAAATTTTGCGACAAACATCTTCTTTTCTTTTTGGTACTTCGATGCCTTCTGCTACAACAACAATTGAATAAGATTTTTTAATTTCGGCACGTTTAATCAGCGTTTCGATTATTTTTTTTTCGTCAAATTTGATTTCAGGGATTATTATAATATCGCCACCACCTGCAATTCCTGAATGTAAAGCAATCCATCCGGCTTGATGCCCCATTACTTCAATCACCATAATACGTTTATGCGAATTTGCAGTTGAATGAAGTCTATCAATTGCCTCAGTAGCAATATTTACTGCAGATGCAAATCCAAATGTTGTATCAGTTCCCCAAACATCATTATCAATAGTTTTTGGTATTCCAATTACATTTAATCCTTCTTCTGAAAGACGTGCAGCTGTTTTTTGAGTTCCATTTCCTCCAATACAGACAAGGCAATCGAGACCAATTTCGTCGTAATGCTTTTTTATTAGTTTAGGTTTATCAACGTCCTGAAAAGGGTTTCCTGTGTTATTTTTTTTAAAAGGTTTTTCTCTTGATGTTCCAAGTATTGTTCCTCCGAGAGTTAAAATTCCACTTAGGTTTTCTTCTTTTAAAACACTGTAGTCATTGTTAATTAGTCCCAAAAAGCCATCAGAAATTCCAATTACTTCCATTCCATATTCAAGAATAGCTGCTTTTCCAATTCCTCTGATTGCAGCATTTAGTCCTGGGCAATCACCCCCAGCAGTAAGAATTCCAATACGTGTTTTTGTTTTTTTGCCCATTATTTATATTAAAAACCAATTAGTAATTTCAGAGTGTTAAAATATGAATGGTATTTAATAAAACGATTAAAAAACTAGATGATTTTTAAAGAAGATATTAACATATATTATCTTCTGAAAATCAAGAAATAAATAATGTCAAAAGTAAAACTACAAAAAACAAAGAGTAAAATAAAATAATAAACATTATACCGAATAATATTTTATAAAAAAAATTGGCAAGATTCAGGGCTAAAGCCCAAATAATCTATATTCTATTAACCCCGACCTCCTGACTTCGACAATGCGTCACCCTAAAATTTTTTCCAAA
>MEND01000007.1:0-25336 GCA_001768975.1 Bacteroidetes bacterium GWA2_31_9
AATTGCCAGCTTCTTATCGGATAGTTTTAAATATGTAAGCACTATTTTATGATGTACTTCCAAAAGTTGTTCAATTGATTTTACTTCGATAATAACTTTTTCGTTTACTAAAATATCAAGTCTAAAACCTATATCTAGCCTTTCTGTTTCGTAGATAACAGGTATTGGGACTTCTGTTTTAGCAACTAATCCTGATTTCTTAAGTTCGAATACTAATGCTGCAACATATACTTTCTCAAGCAAACCCGGGCCCAAAGTATTATAAACTTTAAAAATTGCTCCTCTAATAATGTATGAAATTTCGTTTTCTGTCATCAATAATAACCTTAAGAATGTTTAGTATTTAGATCATATTTTAACAAATGTATAAGATTTTTTAATTTCAAAAAATAATAAACGAATACAAATATATCTCTTTATTAATCTGCGTTTATTTGCGAAATCTGCGGGAAAATTTATCAAGTATTTTTAATAAAAGTGATTATTGTGTCAGAATAGTTAATTTTGCAAAGCAAAAAAATTGAATAATGAATTTTACAGAACTTTCCAGATTTCGCCAAAGTGTAAGAAAATATAAATCACAACCTGTTCCAAAAGAAAAAATTGAACACTGTGTTGAGGCTGCTCGTATAGCTCCTTCGGCTTGTAATTCTCAACCTTGGAGTTTTATTATTGTTGACGAACCTGCTTTAAAAGAAAAAGTTGCAAAAGAAACTTATTCAACTTTAGTTAGTTTTAATAAATTTACATTACAAGCTCCTGCAATTGTCGTTTTAGTTGTAGAAAAACCAAAAATTATTGCTCAAATTGGTGGAAGAATTAAAAGCAAAGATTACTATTTATTTGATGTTGGAATTGCTGCCGAACATTTTTGCTTACAAGCAGCAGAAGAAGGTTTAGGAACTTGTATGCTTGGCTGGTTTAACGAAAAAGCAATTATGAAATTACTCAATATTCCAAAAAGTAGAAGCATAGGTTTATTAATTACCATTGGTTATTCCGACGAAGAAAATATTAGAGAAAAAAAGAGAAAATCTTTTAAAGATATTATTTACTATAATGAGTATAAAGGATAAATATATTTTTCGATTACAATATTTTTTTTAAGTAATATTTAGTTTTTCTTTGCGTTTCTGTGTTTTAAATATTTATGATACAGGCATTTATTAAAATAAGATTTTTTCAAATTTATAGAGCCATAAAAGGGCTAGGAATTATTCGTTCTTGTTTATTGCTTGGCTTATTCGTATTTGTAGCGTTTATACTATTTATACAATCTTCAAAATATCCAAATTCATTGTATGTTGCTGGAATTTATTTATTGATTTTAATTTTAATTCAATTTAAACGTAGCGACAAACAATTTTTAAAAGTTCATTTCAATAATTTCAAACGGATATTATTAATTGAGTATATGTTGTTAATTATACCTTTGTTTATCTGCTTTATTTATAATAAGCAATGGCAGCCTCTATTATTATCTGTAATTCTGCTTTTTGTAATTGTTAATATAAATTTTAGATTTAAATCATTAAGTTTAAATACTTTAATTCAAAGATTAATTCCATCAAGTTGTTTTGAGTGGAAAAGTGGAATTAGAAAAAACTTATTATTGATTGTTCCTTTATTTGTCTTAGGATTAGGAACATCTTTTTATATTGGAAGTGTTCCAATTGTGATATTTATTTTAGGTATAATTCCTTTTGGTTTTTATGAAAAAGGCGAATCATTGCAAATGCTTTTAGCATCAGAAATGGGTGCATCAGGATTTCTTTTCAATAAAATATTAATGCAGTTAATTCTTTTTTCAATTCTAGTTGTTCCATTAATTATTGCTTTTATAATATTTCATTATGAAATATGGTATATTGCTGTGATAGAATACATTATTTTTATTTCAACTCATGTTTATATAATTTTTACAAAATATTCCTTTTATCAGCCTAATGTTAAGGCAAGTGGAACACAGGCATTTGGAATTATAGGAGCAATGGGAGTTTTATTTCCTTTTTTTATTCCTATTGTTTGGTTATTATCATTTCTTTTTTATTTTAAATCCAAAAAAAACTTAAATTTTTATTTGAATGATTATAATTGAAAAATTAGAAGTATCATACGATAAATTACATAATGTAATTGATTCGTTAAGTATAAACCTTTCGGAAAATGCCATTCATGGAATTGTAGGATTAAATGGAGCAGGAAAAACCACACTTCTGAATTCAATTTATGGTCTAATAAGCATAAATTCAGGTTTGATAAGGTTTAATGATAAAAAAATGAACAAAAAAGAGGTCTCATTTTTAGAAACTGAAAATTATTTTTACTCTAATATTACTGGTCGGGAATATCTTAGTTTATTTAAAAACATTAATTACGATTTAGATAAATGGAGTCAACTTTTCTTATTGCCACTTGATACAATTATTGATGATTATTCAACAGGGATGAAGAAAAAGTTAGCATTAATGGGAATATTGAAACAAGATAAACCACTGATGATATTAGATGAACCGTTTAATGGATTAGATATTGAAACTTGCAGAATTATTCGTCAAATATTGCTGAAGTTAAAAGATCGTAATAAAACCATAATAATTACTTCTCATATAATTGAAACTCTTACTAATTTATGTGATTATATTCATTATTTAGAAAAAGGAAAAATAAAATTTAGTAAAGAAAAAATTGAATTTTCAGAATTTGAAAAAGAACTTTTTGCGTCAATTGAAAATAAAAATAGATTGTTGATTAATGAATTAATTGTATGATTTGCAAAAAAATATTTAGAAATATGTTAAAATATATTATACTCTATTTTGGTCTAATATATTCTTTTTATTTCTCAGGTTACTGAAATACTTAATCAACCATAAATAAAGATTTTGATAAATTAGTCAACGATTTCAATACAAAATTGAAAGAATAATATTTCTTACCCCTTTCTAAATCAATTCTTCTGGATTCTCAATACAATTTTTTATGTTTATTAAAAAGCCAACAGAATCTCTGCCATCTATAATTCTGTGGTCGTAAGATAAAGCAATATACATCATTGGGCGGATTTCAACTTTTCCATTTACAGCAATTGGTCGCTCAAGAATATTGTGCATTCCAAGAATTGCAGATTGTGGAGGGTTTAAAATAGGAGTGGACATTAATGATCCAAAAACGCCACCATTAGAAATTGTGAAAGTTCCGCCAGTCATATCGTCTATTGTTATTTTTCCGGTTCGTCCTTTTTCGGCAAGTGTGGCAATTGTTTTTTCAATTTCAGCAAGATTCATCTTTTCTGCATTTCTTACAATTGGAACCATAAGCCCTTTATCTGTCTGAACAGCAACACCTATGTCGCAGTAGTTATGATAAATAATTTCGTCACCATCAATGTAAGAATTTACTTCTGGATATTTTAGTAATGACTGAGTAACTGCTTTTGTAAAAAACGACATAAAACCAAGTTTTACTCCATGCTTTTTTAAAAAGTCATCTTTATACTGTTTTCTGATAGCCATAACTTTAGACATATCAATTTCGTTGAATGTAGTAAGCATTGCAGTTTGATTTTTAACAGCAACAAGTCTTTCGCTCAACTTTTTGCGAAGCATCGAAAGTTTTTTTCTTTCTTCTAATCTATCAGGATTTACAGGCTTTGTAGTTTTATTTATTAAATTTAAAATATCTTCTTTATGAAGTTTTTTATTAAGTGACTGCAATTCAGATTCTTTAATATGATTAACTTCTGCAACTTTTTTAGCTAAAGGAGTAATTTTAATACTATCATATTCTTGTTTTTCTTCGGTATGAGAAGTATTAGATTGTAGAGTTTGTTCTGTTTGCGTCGATTTTGAAGTTGGAGAAGATATGTGGGTTCCATCGGTTTCTATTCTTGCCACAATGGAGCCAACTTTAACTAATTCGTCAGCATTAACTAATATTGTGATAGTTCCTGATTCCTCGGCTGATAATGTAAGTGTTGCTTTATCAGATTCAATTTCAGCAATTTCCTCATCTCTTTCAACAAAATCACCTGTTTTTACCAACCAATTAGAAATTTGAACTTCAGTAATTGATTCCCCTGGGCTTGGAACTTTTATATCAATTGTCATTGTTTGAATATTAATTTTATGGCTCAAAAATAAGAAAAAAGTTGTTAGGTTGGTGCAAGTTTGAAGTTTCTAGTTTTATGTTTGAAATTTTGTATAGTTTCACATGTTGTGGTCTCAAAAAAAAACAGAGTCCTCAATGAGCAACTCTGTTTTCTTTAAACTTTAGGATTTTAGCTTTTAGCTTTTAGCTTTGACCTTTGGGCTTAGGTTAATGTCCCATTTCGCCTTTCATCAAAAGCTTTTCGCCAGTTTCGGTAGCAATTCGTTTATACCATTCTTCGCCATAACCAGGTTGTTCAACTTTTGGTGCAATATATTTATATCCAGGTTTTAAATCAACCTTAGTTTTAATATTTCCATCCATATATTTTACAAAAATATTCTGATACAATTGTTTCCAACTATCGAAAGTATTTTTTCCTTGACTAACAGAATAATCTGTAACTATTGCTAATGCTTTATTCTTATCAGTTTTATAAACTTCAGCAGCTTTTTTATCAACTTCTAAAACATCAGTAATGTATTTGTTTTCAAGTTCTTTTTGAACTTTTTGAATTTCAGGAATAATACTTGAATAACGAGTATATGCAAAATTTGAAACCTGATTAAAAATCCAGAATGCTGATTTATCACTGTATTCCATCATTGAACCATTTCCTTCGGCAAAACATTCAGGCACTTTTGTAATTCCACAATACATTGGAACATAAACTGTACTGTAAGTATCATCAACACCAAACCAAATTATTCCACCTACTGGATCAGGTAGTGATGCTCTGCTTTGAGTAACAAATGAAAATCCAGTTTGTTGAGTTGAAATAGCTCTTTCGTTTAAATATTCTTTTCCATCAACTTTCCAAGTTAAAGGTCTCCAACGAACTATACAACTATATGGACCTGCTCCAACGTCTTTTGACATGTCTAATTCTGTTCCTTGATAATAATCTCTCATTAACTCCATAACATCGTGAACGCTTAATTTTACATCAGGTTTAATCCATAATGGCAAACGATTTTTTAGGTTTTCACCTTTTGCATAGTCAGCATATTTTGCCATGTCTTTATTTACTCTGTTGAAAACAGCCCAAACTCTTGCTTCACAAAATCTTGCACCGCCAAAATCAAGAGGAGCAAAAGCGTCAGAAAAACTAAATTCTGCATCTTTTCCGGTGAAATAACTTTTTGCTTTAGCAAAAGTTATTACGTCTTCAGCATAAACACATTCGATTGTTGGATCAAAAATTTTCTTAATATTTTTTGTCGAAATTGAGGTTTTCCCATTGTCTAAAGGGAAAGTTGTAATTCTAGCATGATTAGCATGACCAGAAATATAACCATCAGGAATTCTTCTTGCAACCCAAACTGCTCCTTTAATGCCAGGTCCTTTTCCAATCATTTCAAGAATCCAAACTTCGTTAGCATCTGAAATTGAAAAAGATTCGCCAGAACTGTAATATCCATATTCGGAAGTTAATTCATGAAAAGTTTTGATTGCTTCTCTTGCATTTTTTGCACGTTGAAGAGTTAAATAAATTAAACTACCATAATCAATTATTGCTGTTGAATCTTCTAATTCGCTTCTACCACCATAAGTTGTTTCGCCAATTGCAAGTTGATGTTCGTTCATGTTTCCAACAACAGAGTATGTATGAGGAACTTGTTTGATTTTTCCAAGAAATTTTCCAGTATCCCATTCATAAACATCGAACATTGTTCCAGCAGGATAATCGGCTGCAGGTTTAAAATACAATTCTCCATATAAGGTATGAGAATCAGCTGCATAGGTAATCATACAGGAATTATCTGATGATGCCCCTTTTGTAACTAAAATGTTTGTACAAGCATTAATTCTTTGAGAAAAAATTAATGAAATCAGTACAAGTGCAAATAGGTTGTAAATCAATTTCATAATGTATCTAGTTTAAATTATTTTACTATGTTCAGCAAAAATATGTAAATAAATGTATAAAAAAAACTGAAAGTGCATTATATTTGCATTAATTTAGACTTAATAAAAATAGTATAAATATGGAAAAACCAATTGTATATGATAATAAACCAATCGCAAAAGATTTAAAAACTGGGCAATATTTCTGGTGTGCATGTGGAAAGTCGGCTAGTCAACCATACTGCGATGGTTCGCATAAAGGTTCAGGAATTTCGCCATTAAAAGTTGTAATTAATGAAGATAAATCTGTTAATTGGTGTGCTTGTAAACATTCGGCAAATAAACCATTTTGTGATGGAACTCATAAGGTTTTTTAAAAGTTCAAAGCACCAAGCTTCAAATTTCAAGCTCCAAGTCCCAAATTCAAAGTCCTCTTAACCTTTTATACCTCTATACCTTTTATTCTTCCAACAAAATCCAGCATTTTTTCATCTTCATTGAAAAATCCTGTAAATTGCAAGCCTAATGGTAATTGATTAGTAGTTTTTTCGGAAGGAATTGTAATTGTAGGTAGTCCGCTATAAGTCCATGGAAGGTTCATAAATGGATTTCCAGTAGTTTCAATCCCAATTGGTGCTTCGGTAAGTGTAGAAGGCGAAATCCAAAGGTCAAACTTCTGTTTCGACATTAAATTCTGAAGTTTTTTTCTTAATTCAAGCTGTCCTTTTATTGCTTTTTTTACATCAGATTTATCAATCTTTTGTCCGTATTCAATAATTTCTTTTGTATGAAAACGATAGAGCTTTCGGTGCTTTTTAAACCAATTTTTATGAACTTCGGCAATTTCGGCAGAAACCATTAATTTATGAATTCGGTTAATATCTTCAATGTTTTCAAAAGTCTTAATTCGCTTAATAATGAATCCTTTATCTTGTAATTTTTGAATGTTAAATTCAAAATTTTCTAAAACAGTATTATCAGCCCGATACATATAATTTCCATCAGGAACTCCCAAAACTGGTAATTTGCTTGTTTTAATATTTTTATTCCAATTATCGCATAAAACATTGGCAATTATGCCAATCCCTTCAATATCCTGAGTGAAAAAGCCAACATGGTCGGCTGATGGTGAAAAAGGAATTACTCCATCGGTTGAAATTCTTCCATAACTTGGTTTGTATCCAATTATTCCACAAAAAGAAGCAGGACGAGAAATTGACCCAATTGTTTGAGTTCCTAATGCGACATGACAAAATCCGGCTGCAACTGCCGCTGCCGATCCACTGCTTGAACCTCCGGGGGTATGATTAATATTTACAGGATTTCTTGTTTGTCCGGGTTCAAAATACGCAAATTCGGTGGTTACTGTTTTTCCGGCAATTAATGCACCTGCTTTTTTGAGTTTGGTAACTGAGGAAGCTTCTTGTCCTTCAAAAAGTTCTGGCGGAAGACTTGATCCTGCTTTAGTTGGAAAACCATCAACTCTAAAAATATCTTTTACACCAACAATAACTCCGTGTAATTCATCATTTTTGCTAGAATAATAAGCGTCGTTTAAAAGTCTTATTTTTTTGCTGTCTTCTACTTCATTTTCAAATGCTTTTACAATTGGGTCGGCTTCTTCAATGTTTTTACAAACTTTATTTATTATGTTATAAATGTCTGTAGTATTATTTTTAATATTTTTAATGTCTTCAGACAATGATATTTTTTTTGTATAGTTATTACTCATTAGTTTATATTTTGGTAGTCGTTAATTTTAAAAGAGTTTGATTTTTGAAGTTTGAGGTTTGATTTTTGAAGTTTGATGTTTGAAGTTGGCTACGCAGTTCATTCCTTAATTTCTTCATTTCTAAATCCTAAATAATCATTCCTTTGTGTATCTTTTTAAGGGGCTGTAATGAAATAACCTATCTTTTGAGCCAAATTATTCTCCCACAGATAACGCTAATAAACGCAGATAGATTCAGCGAAAATCAGCAAAATCAGTGGGAAACAAAAAATAAAAATATGTTCATGTTATTTAATTACACTTCCTAAGTCATGAATTAATTCTAATATTCAGTTTGGTATGCTGATGTTTTGAGTTGTATAAATTAGCATTTTCTTACGTAACAATACTTTATTAAATTAAACATTTATCTTTACAAAATTAATAAATTGCTTTATTATTCCATAGATTATGGCAACTTTAGCCGATTTAAAACATAGGATTGTGGGACAGGTTTATGATGATATAATTCATAAAACGATATATTCTACTGATGCATCGGCATATAAGGAAATGCCTCAAGCTGTTATTTATCCAAAAAATGTAGATGATTTAAAATTAATTATTCAGTTTGCCACAGAAAATAAATTAACAATAATTCCCAGAACTGCAGGAACTTCGCTTGCTGGACAAGTTGTTGGAAATGGGTTAGTTGTAGATGTGTCACGACATTTTAATAAAATTATAGAATTAAATGTTAGTGAACGTTGGGTGAGAGTTGAGCCAGGAGTAATTTTAGATGAACTCAATAAGTTTTTAGAACCTCACGGATTATTTTTCGGACCCGAAACTTCTACTTCAAATCGTTGTATGATAGGAGGGATGGTAGGGAATAATTCATGTGGAGCAAGGTCTTTAATATATGGAAGCACACGTGACCATACTTTAGAAATGAAAGTTATTTTGAGCGATGGCTCTGAGACTAATTTTAAAGCAATAAATAAAGATGAATTTATATACAAAACTGAACTTCAAAGTTTAGAAGGAAAATTATACCACCAAATTTTAGGAATTTTATTTGACTCTGAAAATCAAAAAAATATTATAGCAGAATATCCTGACAAACAAATAAAAAGACGTAATACAGGTTATGCAATTGATTTATTACTAAATTCAGAAATTTTTTCTGACTCAAAAGAACAATTCAATTTTTGCAAATTATTGGCAGGGTCTGAAGGAACGTTGGCATTTTCAACAGAAATTAAATTGAATTTAGTTGACGTTCCGCCGAAGCAACAAGCCATAGTTTGTATTCACATGAATTCGCTCAATGAGGCATTAAGAGCAAATCTTATTGCTTTAAAATTCAAGCCAACTTCTGTAGAGTTAATGGACAATACAATACTGGAACTTACAAAAGATAATATTGAACAAACACGAAACAGGTTTTTTATAAAAGACAATCCTCAAGCAATTTTGATTGTGGAATTTGTTTCAGATTCAATGGCTGAAATTGAACAAAAAGCCAAAGAACTTGAACAGGAAATGAGTGCAAAAGGTTATGGTTCTCATTTTCCATTAATTACTGGTTCTGATATTTCAAAAGTTTGGAATTTGCGAAAAGCTGGCTTGGGATTGCTTTCGAATATGCCTGGCGATAGAAAACCAGTTGCAGTTGTTGAAGATACTGCAATTAATCCGGCGGTTTTGCCCGAATACATTGACGAGTTTAAGCAAATTCTCGAAAAATATAATTTGAATTGTGTGTTTTTTGCTCATGTCGGCACAGGTGAATTGCATTTGCGCCCAATTTTAAATCTTAAAGATGAGAAAGACAGAGAGTTGTTTCATACAATTGCTTTTGAAGTTTCACGACTTGTAAAAAAATATAAAGGTTCGTTAAGTGGCGAACATGGCGACGGACGGTTGCGTGGCGAGTTTATTCCGTATATGATTGGCGAAAGTAATTATCAATTAATTAAGGAAATAAAATCGTCTTGGGATCCGAATGGAATTTTCAACTTTGGAAAAATAACTGACACTCCAAAAATGAATTCTAATTTGCGTTTTGTGGTTAGACAGCAAACGAAAGACATTAAAACATATTTTGATTTTAGCAAAGAAAAAGGTATTCTGAGAGCCATCGAAAAATGCAATGGCTCTGCCGATTGCCGAAAAACTGAAGTCATTGGAGGAGTTATGTGTCCGAGTTATATGGCAAGCAAAGATGAAAAAAATTCGACTCGAGCAAGAGCAAATATTTTGCGAGAATTTCTGACAAACAGCAAAAAAGAAAATCCATTTAATCATCCCGAAATTTACAGCATTTTGGATTTATGTATTTCGTGTAAAGGTTGCAAATCGGAATGTCCTTCGAGTGTGGATATGGCAAAACTTAAAGCTGAATTTTTGCAACATTGGTACGAATCTAATTCAATCCCGCTTCGCTCAAGAATTGTAGCTAATTTGCCCGATTTGAATGCTTTTTTATCGAAATTTTCAGCATTTTCAAATTTCTTTTTAAAGAATAAATTCTTTTCTAATATCATAACTTATCTTATTGGATTTTCAAATAAACGAAAGCTTCCGTTGTTATCTAAAATTACTTTAAAAAAGTATCTGGATAACTTAATTCAATGCACTAGTTTGCAAAAAGAAGTTTATTTATTTGTTGATGAATTTACCAATTATAATGATACTGAGGTTGGTATAAACGCAGTTAAGCTTTTAAATAAATTAGGTTATAAAGTTTTAACCGTAAATCATGAAATAAGTGGACGTACATATATTTCAAAAGGATTTTTAAAGAAAGCCAAAGTAGTTGCAAATAAAAATGTTACGATTTTTAAGGATATTATTAATTCTGAAAAACCTTTAATTGGAATTGAACCTTCTGCAATATTATCGTTCAGAGATGAATATCCCGAATTGGTTGAAAAACACTTGGTTGAGGATTCTAAAAGACTTGCTTTAAATGTTTTTATGATTGACGAATTTATTGTTAATGAGTTTGAAAAAGGTAAAATAACATCTGACTTTTTTACTACTAAAACTAAACAAATTAAGTTTCATGGACATTGTCAGCAAAAGGCAATTGCAACAACAACTGCTACAAAAAAAATGCTTTCAATTCCAGTGAATTTTTCAGTTACCGAAATAAAATCAGGCTGTTGCGGAATGGCTGGCTCTTTTGGTTACGAAAAAGAACATTACGATTTGTCGATGAAAATTGGTAATTTGGTTTTATTTCCCGAAATAAATAAATCCGATTCAAAAACAGTATTTGTTGCTCCCGGTACAAGTTGCAGGCATCATATTAAGGATGGAACAGGACGAAATGCAATTCATCCAGTGGAATTATTGTTTTATTCTTTAAAGTAAATTTTTTATCACAATTTTCCAATTTTTAGATACAATATTTGTGTGAGCAAATTTGATGTCATACATGATTTAAAACTTAAGATTCTACATTGAGAATTCTTCATTCTACATTATTTGAATATTGAATGTAGAAAAATGAATATTAAATTTCGAATTAAAAAGAGCGGGAAACGGGGATCGAACCCGCGACCCTCAGCTTGGGAAGCTGATGCTCTACCACTGAGCTACTCCCGCATAATTTCAAATTCCAAGTTTAAAGCTCCAAATTCCAAATTCCAAGTTTAAAGAAGAAGAAAATGAGAAAGTAAGTAGAAGAGAAAGTGAGAAACAGCACTTTGTCTAATCGTCTCACCTTCTCATTGTCCCACTTTCTCAAAGTCTCAAATTCCAAACTCCAAATTTATGGTGCCCAGAACAAGACTCGAACTTGCACACCCTTGCGAGCACCAGCCCCTCAAGCTGGCGTGTCTACCAATTTCACCATCTGGGCATTATTTAAAAGAACTCTTTTTAAGGAATGCAAATTTATAAATTTTTCAATACAAAATCTGTCATTTTTGTATAAAGATTCAATCTTGTAACTCCTCCATGAATTCCATGATTTTTATTTGGATAGAAAAATGTTTCAAACTGCTTATTGGCTTTTACTAATTTATCAACTAATTCCATAGAATTTTGGAAATGTACATTATCGTCAGCTGTGCCATGAATTAATAAATATTTTCCTTTTAATTTTGAAACATGATTTATTGGTGAATTATCGTCGTAACCATCGGGATTTTCTTGAGGAGTACGCATAAACCTCTCTGTATAAATATTATCATAATATCTCCAGTTTGTAACAGGGGCAACAGCAATTGCCATTTTAAATACATCGGCACCTTTTGTAATACATAAAGTTGACATGTAACCGCCATAGCTCCAGCCCATTATTCCAATTCTGTCTTTATCTATATAAGGAAGACTTTGTAAATATTTTGCAGCATCAATTTGATCTTGAGTTTCAAGTTTTCCAAGTTGTAAATATGTAGATTTTTTGAATGCTTCGCCACGTCCATCAGTTCCTCTATTATCAACAGATACAATAAAATAGCCTAATTGTGATAAATATTGAAACCACATGTCGTTATAACTCCATTCATTCATAACTGTTTGATTTCCCGGACCTCCATATACATACATAAATACAGGATATTTTTTTTCAGGATTAAAATTAGAAGGGTAAATCATCCACGCATTTAATTTATCAGATTCAGAATTTTCAATTGTCAAAAACTTCTTAGTCGCAAATTTATACGATTTCATTTTTGCTGTTAAATCAGAATTATCTTCTAAAACTCTTATTTCTTTTCCATCTGAAGTATTTAATGTAACTTTTAATAGTCGAGCTGAAGAATTGTTCCATATAAAATATTTAAAATTTGTGCTAAAATTTACTTCATTTACACCGTCTTTATCAGTAAGAATTTTTTGGTTAGTACCATTTAATATTATAGTCATTATTTTACGTTCAAATGCTTCGCCTTGTGCTGATTCATAATAAATTAATGATTTAGATTCATCTATTCCAAGAAACTTTGTTACATCATATTTTTCTTTTGTTATTTTATTTATCAGATTTCCATTTAAATCATAATGATATAGTTGATTATAGCCTTCTTTTTCACTACTTATAATGAATGATTTATTATCTTTTAAAAATGTAAGGTCGTCATTAATATCTATATAACATTTATTTTCTTCGGTATAAATTACATTGCTTTTTCCGGTTTTTGCATCAGCCAATAAAATTTCCATTTTGTTTTGAAGTCTGTTAAGCCTTATAAATGAAAGAATGTCAGGATTATTAGTCCATTTTACTCTTGGAATATATTGGTTTGTTTCAGTTCCTATTTCAACATTTTTAATTGCTTTTGATGATAAATCATATAGATGAATGGTAACTATAGAATTATCCTCGCCAGCCTTAGGATACTTATATTTATACCATTCGGGATAAAGTTCGCCGTACATGGTCATATTAAATTCTTTAACACGGCTTTCGTTAAATTTATAATATGCAATTTTTTTACTGTCCGACGACCAAAAAAAAGCTTTTGAAAAACCAAATTCTTCTTCGTAAACCCAGTCGGGAGCACCATTAATAATTTCATTTATTTTTCCATCATTAGTTATCTCTGTTTCAATATTATCGCTAATAGTTTTGTAATACAAATTATTATCTCGCATATAAGCAACTTTAGAGCCATCGGGCGAAAATTCTGCTAATTGAATTTTCCCTTTATCAGTTAGCTTTAATAATTTCTTAGTTTTAATATCATATACAAAAAAATCAGCTTTAAATGAGTGTCTATAAATGCTTTCTTCGTTTGTAGTAATTAATATTTTGGATTCATCTGACGAAAAAGTATATTCTGAAATGTCGAAAAACTCGGTAGGTTTAATTAAATTAAAGTCAAATATTGTAGCAACCTTAGTCCCTTTTTTATAGCTATATTTTACAATATTTTGATTAGCTTCTAAAACTGTATAATTTTCACCATCTTTCATTGAATTTAAACCCGAAATTGACTTAGGATAAAATGTGTATTTTGCCCAAATATCTTCTAATGTAATATTTTGTAAAGAATCTTGAGCTACAACTTGTAGTGTGATTAAAAATAAACTGATAAATATTAACTTTTGCATAACGAATATTTTTTTGACAAATTAAATAAAAATTAAATTGTTAAATTGATAAATAGTTAAATTGTTTCTCGTAAGCTACTATAATTCTCAATTTCTAAAAGTAAAAAAAATACTAAATCACCAAAACACCTAACCCCTCAAAATATAGGTTATTTACAAAATAGCTTTGATTAAGTTTTGCATATCTACTCAGCCACATATTTTCTTTTCTTGCCACAGATTACACTAATTTTCACAGATTGATAACCGCCTTTGTCGGTTATTTTTGTGAAAAATTAAACAAATCTCTGGCAAAATGAGAAGTTGAGTAGTTACAGTTTTCCGCTTTGGTGGCAAAAAAAGGCTTGTCGAAGTATGTTCATTAAATAAGTTTTAGCTTTTGCAAAATTGTAAACTCATTTTCAAAATTTGGAGTAAAAACATTTTTGCCAATATTGCTTTTAATTTCAGATATTTTCCAAAATTTACCATCGGCTAATTCTTTTTTATTATAATTAATTTGCTCATTAATAATTGCATAATGCGAAAAAACTAATTCACTTTCAACATCGCTTTTCCAAACATATTTTGTTATAAAAACAGGGTTGAATGAGTTTAAATTTAATTCCTCATTAGATTCTCTTTTCAGAGCTTTTTCAATAGTTTCGTTAATACTTATATGTCCACCAACTGCAGTGTCCCATTTATCGGGTTGTACATCTTTCCACGATGGGCGTTTTTGTAAATATAGTTCGTTTTTTGAATTAAAAACATGCAAATGTACTACCGGGTGCAAAAGTGTATTATTTGAATGACATTCGTGTCGTGGAGCTTTTCCAATTACTTTACCTTCATTATCAACTAATGGAAACCATTCAATTTGCTTAGTCCTTATTTTATTTTTAATAAATTCAAACAGAAAATATCCTCCAAAAATTATGTAAAATAAACCTCCGCTTATAAATGCCCAAGCTTCTTTCGACATATAAAATGCGGAATAGAAAACCAATAGTGTATGAATAAAAAATATGAAGAATAAAACCTTCTGGCTGTTTTTAAATGCTTTTATTTGTGTGTCGTTCAATGTCATATTGTTCATATATCTTTTTGACATTGCAAGCATTATATCGACTTTGGTGAATGCTGAAATTGCAAGGATTGAACAAAATATTAATCCTATTAAGGCTGGTTTGAGTTTGAAAAAAATTTCGTTTTCCAAGATAATTGAAATTCCGCCCATTACTGTAATCAGCAATGTATCAAGAATTACAAAACTATCTAAGCGTTTTTCTTTGAAATAAATAATAATAAGCTGTGCAATTCCAAAGCCAATTGCAACATACATACCAACCTGAGTTCCCCATATTTCGTCAGCAATTATGAAAACAAATAATGGTAGTAAACCAGGTAGAAATTGTTTAAGAAGCTGTATTTTATTCAAAGAGTCTTAATTATTTAATAAAGTTTTAGATGATATGAACGCTTTATTAAATAAATCATTCTGATTTCCTCCAAAATATGTATCGGGATTAAAATTTGAATTTAAAATAAAGCCATTAATCGAATCTGCGGGAAATGCTTTTAGCTCCAATCCACTCATATTATCGCCTTCAATTTTCATTGAATAAAGTTGAGTTATTAAACCAGTATTATTTTCAACAATTGCATTGCTGTTTAAGTTACTTATTGAATTTAAATAATTTGCAACTTTTACGGAATCAGCAACTAATCCATTTACTGTCCATTTATTGTTTAATTTTTCGAGTGTAAATGAGCTGTCGGCAGGATAAATAAATTGAAGCTTTTTGAAATTTTCAGGAGAAGAGCTTATTAATGTTTTATTTCTTAACGAATTTATATCGGCATTAAAAGTCATGCTTAAAAATCCTTCGGTGCAATAAACTTCATCTTCTCCTTTTAATCTAACATAAGTTGACATAGTTCCTTGTCGTTGATATTGATTTTTAGGCTGTTGATATGAGAATTTGCCAATATATAAATCACATAAAATATTATTATTAACATCGCTTGTTGTAACCCTAACAGCAGCAGAATCTGTAACTTCATATTCTTTCCATTTATCTTGCTCCATTGCAGCAACTCTGGTAGGTTTTAATTCTTTTAAAGCCGATAACATTCCCATAATTGCGTTAATATCTGCTGAATATGTTTTTCCATTATCGTTAATACTCCAGCCTTTAGAGTCTTTAACAAGATTGATGGCATTTTTACTCTTATCTTTCGGATAAATTATAATTTTTGAAACCATTGCAGAATCAACACTTACCAATATACTTTTAAAGGTATTTTGTTTTGATTCGTCATTAAAAAATGTAATAGCAAGAACTACAACAAGTAACAGGATAAAAATGATTGCAAGATTTTTAGTGCTTAATTTTTTATACATAACCTTCCTCCATTCTTTTTATTTTAATTCTTCGTTTCATTTGCATACGGAAAATTCCATACATTACAATTAATATTATAGGTAATAAAAAGTTTAGCCATTTAAGTGTAGCTTTTGTTCCATCTTCAATTTGGTCGAGTGGGCGAGAAGTAACACCTTTTGTACGAAGTTCAATTAATCCTGTATCGTCAGATAGCCAGTCAATTGCATTAACCATTAGATTTACGTTATCACCTTGTAGTTGCTGAGCTTGCTGACCTTCGCCATTAACTGGAAAATTTCCATCAGAAACTAAAATCAATTTTGAAGCATTATTTCCTGCAAGTTTTCCTTCAAATAATGCTGCTACAGGAATTCCTGACAAAGGAAAATCATTCTCTGTCCATTGTTTTTGAATATTGAAATAGAGTGGGGCAGAGGCAGTTCCTGATTTTTTTGAAGTTTTTGCAAGTGGAATAAATTTTATAGATGTATCTCCATTGAATGTAATAGAACTTGCAAATTGCAAAATAACAGCTTCTAAGCCCTTTGTAACAGGATGTTCTGCAAAATCAGAAATAATTGGCAAATATGGGAAATTAACATTTGATGCAAATGAAAATCCGCCTTGTTGTTGTCTTACTTGAACACTTGCACACTTAGCATCAACAATAAAATTATTTTCAACTGTAATACCTTTATTTTTCAACCAGCCTTCTAATCCTGTATTTACAACATTTCCCATCGAAGTAGAAAAATCGCCATCAACTTTGTTTATAGCCATAAATAAATTTTTTCCATCAGCTAAAAACTTATCTAATTGATTTAAGTCACTTTGTGGGAATGAGTCTTTCGGAGCAACTATTACAACTGTATTAAATTTATCCAGTAAGTTGTTTGTGTCAACTAATGTTACAGGTTCAACTTGATAAAGTATATTTAAAGAACTCATAACTTGTTGCATAGAACTAATCGAAGGTTCACCATGTCCTTGAATAAGTCCTACAATTGGTTTTTCTGAAACAGATAGCTTCTTAATACTTGAAGATAGAGCATATTCCATTGCAGCACCTGGTTGCATAAAAGGAATTATGTCGTTATTCTCACCTTTTTGAATTACTGCACCTAAATAAGCTTTTTTCTGAACAGATTGGTCTTTTTCTCGGGAATTGATTATTACTGGTTGTATTCCAGCTTGCATTGCTTGCTGTTCTAATTGTTCATCAGCATTTGGATTAATAAATTCATAAACTATTTTTCCTCCCGAAATGCTTGCATATTCTACCAAAAGCTCTTTAAAATCTCTTTTAGTTTTTGCAACATCAGGCGGAACATCTTCAGAAAAGTAAGCTTTTACAGTAATTGGTTCGTCGAGAGACTTCACAATATCTTTTGTTGCTTTGCTTAATGTATATCTGCCATCTTCTGTAAAATCAAGCCTTAGAAAGAATTTATCAGAAAGAATATTTAATAGTATAATTACCCCAATAATTAATAAAAAATATACGTAAATGTTTTTTTGCGATTTCATAACTAAAGATTGTTTGAGGTTTGACGTTTGTGGTTTGATGTTGAGGTTGCATTTGGAGTCGTCATTGCGAGGAACAGCCTGTCCCGATAAATTGGGAAAGCAATCTGTTTTTGGTTGATTTTAAATTCTATATTCATAAATTCTAAAATTATAAATTACTATTATTCAGTTTATTGATAATATCATTGACGTTGAGCGACATTTTTGAGAAAGCAAACCATTTTTTCCCCAAGTCTTTCAGAGATGCACCAATATGATATACCTCTTTGCTGTCGATTATTAAAAAGCGGTCGTGTGCTTTTGAAAATGTTTTTACTTCGAGAATAGGGTATTGTTCGTTGTATTTTTTAATATCGAGTTGTAAGTGTTTTGTAAAGTGCGAAGTATAAATAATGGTTTGTATGTTTTTTTCTCTTTTGGATAGTAATGTTAAAACGCTGTCATCTATATAATTGTCAATGAGAATTATTGTTTTTTTTGCAGATTTAATAAGACCAGAAACAAAAACATGAGCATCGAAAATTTGACCGTCGAAGAAGATTCCCTGATTTGGTGGAAGACTGGTTTTAATTTGAAGGTCAATACCATCAACTTTTTTAATTAATGAGCTAACATTTTCTTCGATACGGTTCATACGATTATTTAAAGAGTATCCCTTTAAAAGATAATCTTTTAAAACTTTATTTGCCCAAATTCTGAATTGAGTTCCTTGTTTTGATTTTACTCTATATCCAACAGAGATAATCACATCAAGATTGTAATATTCAACAATTAAAGTTTGGACTTTCCCTTTAATAGCACCGTGTTGAGTGGTTGTCGCAAATTTTGCGACAACCACTTCTTTTATCAGTTCACCTTCAGAAAAAACATTATTAATATGTTTTCCGATAGTCTTTACATCTCTACCAAAAAGTGTTGCTATTTGCAGTCTGTTCAACCAAACAGTTTCTTCTTCAACTCTTACCTCAATTCTGGTAGGAATTTCATCGGCTTGATATAAAATTATTTCGTCTTTCATATTAATTTACTACCATTTTCCTTCAATAAATTTTATCGCCTCTCAATTCTAATTATTTAACAATATTTCGTTTAGATAAATTAGCTTCGGAAAGAAATAAGCCAAGAAATATGATTGATAAAAAGTAAATAATATCTTTACTATCAATAACTCCTCGTGAAATTGATTCAAAATGAGATGATAGGCTTAAATAATTAAATATTTCGCCTAAAAATCCGGTAAAGTTTTCTGATAAAACGCCAAATATAATATGGAAAAATAAACCAATTAATAATGCAAGCAAGAATGAAATGATTTGATTATTAGTTATGCTACTAGCAAAAATACCAATACTAATGTAAGCTGCACTCATTAGAAGTAAACCCAAATATCCTGATAAAACTGCACCATGGTCAACAGGTCCGATTTTGCTGATTGTAATATAATAAGGAATTGTAAGAGCTAAAGTAATTGCAATTAATAAAAGTGTAGCGAAGAATTTTCCAGTTACAACATGCCAGTCAGTAATTGGTTTTGTAAGAAGTAATTCTATTGTTCCAGTCTTTTTTTCTTCAGCAATTAACTTCATAGTTAAAGCTGGAATAAAGAAAAATAAAGTCCAGTATGCAATTCCAAAAAATGATTGTAATGTTGCTTGATTTACAAAAAATACATCTCCTCCATAAAGCCAAGTGAAAAATCCACTAAAACCAAGGAATACGATAATCATTATATATGCCATTAAAGAATCAAAAAATGATTTAAGTTCTTTTTTTGCTATAACCCAAATTTTTTTCATCTATTTATATTTTAGTTAGTTACTTATTTATTTCTATGTGCAATTCTAAGTTTCTATTGTGTCTATGTGGTAAGTTTTTCGTATTACCACATAGTATCATAATTACATAGATTTCACATAGTTTTCTGTTTTGTTTTTTATTTCATTGTTAATTCACGGAAAATATCTTCAAGTTTCGTTTCAATAGGAGTGAGTTCAGATAAAAACCATCCTTTCTCAACACACAATTTGAAAATATTTCGTTTCGATGATAATTCGTTTTTACTTTGAATTTCGTAAGTATTTTCCTTGCCCATAAAGAAGTTAACTAATCCAACAGTATCAATGTTTTGAAGAGCCTGAAAAATTTCGTTATTATTGCCGTCTTCAATTTTTACTTTTAAAATTTCTCTTCCTTGCGAATGTTTTCGAAGTTCTTCGGCTGAACCGTCAGCAACTATTTTTCCTTTATTTATTATTAAAATTCTATCGCAAGTTGCTTCAACTTCGGCAAGAATATGCGAACTTAAAAGTACAGTTTTTTGTTTTCCAATTTTTTTGATTAAAGCTCTGATTTCTACAATTTGGTTAGGGTCAAGACCTGTAGTAGGTTCATCTAATACAAGTACTTCAGGATCGTGAATCAAAGCTTGTGCTAGACCAACTCTTTGCTGGTATCCTTTTGAAAGTTCACTTATTTTTTTGTGCTTTTCGACTTCTAAACCACAAATTTTTACCATTTCACGAATTCTTTCTTTGATTTTGCTTTTTGGAATATCGTGTAATTCTGCTATAAAATAAAGATAATCAATTACAGGCATATCTTCGTAAAGTGGATTTTTTTCGGGTAAGTACCCAATTCTTTTTTTAATTTCTTGTGGATTATCCCATATTGAAACTCCACCAACTTTTATATCTCCTTCACCTGGAACTAAAAAGCAAGAAATAGCTTTCATTGTAGTTGTTTTTCCTGCTCCATTTGGACCAAGAAAGCCTACAATCTGCCCAGTCTTTACTGTAAATGAAACATTATCTACAGCTTTTTGAATTCCATACTTTTTAGTAATATTATCTACAACAATATCCATAAATAATTGGTTTAAAATTTTTACAAAAATAAAATGTGAATAAAATAATTGGGTATAAAAAAATAAAAAAAATGTTAAATGCCTATCTTAAAAAAGAAAAAAAAATACCCCAATCTTTTCAGAAAGGGGTATTTAAAAAATTGTATTTATAATTTAAAATCCAACAGGGCTACCAACTCTAACCATCGCACAACGGAATCCTAAATCTGCTTGTCTCTGCTTTTCATCTAAATAACGTCTAGTTCCTGGACTTAACCAATAAGTTCTATCATGCCAAGAACCTCCTTTATAAACTCTTGCGTTATCATTAATCATTGATGTCATACCAATTCCACCTCGTTTTCCGTCTTGTGGTTTTCCTTGATCGTACATGCCAGAAGAAGTATGTGTAGCAGATTTATCTGGATCGCTAAAAGCTAAACTAGAATTATAATCACCATCCATGTAATTAATATTATCAGCTTGATTATAATTTCTTCTATTAAATGCCTCGTCTGTATGAGGATTTCCTAAAATATCAGTTTCTCCAACATCTCTCCACATTATTTTACCTAAAGAGTCTTTCTCATAAATTAATCCTTCTTCATCTCTTTCTTGAGTTTGGTAAACGTTTCCTCTAAAAGGTCTAAATTCATCATCATCTTGGAAAGATAATGGTCTGTAAACATCCATTACCCATTCGTTAACATTTCCAGCCATACAATATAAACCATAATCATTAGGCCAATAAGAATCAACAGGAGCAGTAACATCTGCATTGTCATTTAATGCACCAGCAGTACCCATATAATCTCCTCTTCCTCTAACATGGTTTGCCATAATTGTTCCACGATGCTTTTCTCCATCATTTCTAATATAATGACCATTCCAAGGGAAAAGTCTTCTATTATAAACACGTTCGTCAATAGAGTTTCCAATTAATCCTAAAGCAGCAAATTCCCATTCCGCTTCAGTTGGAAGTCTATATCTAGGAAGTAATATTCCATCTTCCATTCTAACTTTTCTATATTCATTATTTGGATCTAAATCTGGGATACCAGGACTTTTCATTGCACCCTCATATTGACCAGCTAAATAAGCATCTGTATCAAAATTATCTTCAGCTTGTTGATTAGGATTTTTTAGTAATAATCCTTCACGAATTAATATCCACTCATTTACTCTATTTGTTCTCCAAGCACAATAATCATTTGCTTGCCCCCAAGTTACACCAACAACTGGATATTCTTGATATGATGGATGACGTAAATATAATTCAACATAGGGTTCGTTCCAAGCTAATTTACTTCTCCAAACTAAAGTGTCTGGTAAAGCATTATGATGAACCTCTGGATAATCAAGGAATACTCTTTTTAACCAATATAAATATTCACGATAATCAACATTTCTTACTTCAGTTTCATCCATATAAAAGGAAGAAACAGTAACTCTTCTTGGAATACTATTCCATTCATAAAGGACATCTTGTTCTGTTCTTCCCATAGAAAAAGAGCCTCCTTCAACTAAAACTAAACCAGGACCAGTTTCTTGTTCAAAATATTCAACATATTCAAAACCACCGTTATCAGAATCATTATAATCCCAACCGGTAGTAGATGATCTTTTATTACTGCTACAAGCAGAGACTAAAATACCTACTATTAATAAGGCTAAATAATTTCTAAAATTTGTTTTCATAGGGTAAAATGCTTAGTTTATAAATATAATATATAACTAAAATGATGGACAACTTATTGTTCTAAATTTTTTCCTTTTTTGTTTACAATTAAATTGTAATGCAAATGATACTTCGTGAGCACCTAAAGTTTGATTTTTCAACCGAGATACTGTAAGGTCATAACTGTACGCAAATTTTATTTTTGATTGAACATAACCGACAAGCATGATGAAGGAATCAAAATGACCGTTAAAGTTATGTCTAGTCCATGCTCCAACTACAATGGATTTTCTGTTCAAATAAAGTCCATAATTTAGTTGTTGGAAATTTTCTTGTTGTTGAAATAATAAATTTGGAGCAATTGATAGTTCTCCGCGTTTGAAGTTTCTACTCTTAATTGGAATTGTAGATCCGAAGTGTACAGTATATTTTCTAGGAATATATGCGTCACTTGCTTCTCTAAATGATTCAGAAGGCTGAGTTAAATGGTGTACAGAAAATCCAAAAAAGTAATTTTTACTAAATCCAACCAAGCCAGCTGAAAAATCAAATATCCCTTTTGAAAATACAGTTTGATTTTCATTTGTAGGTCTAACAACACCGTAAAGAGGGTCTAGCATATCAGGATAAATGAAGTCATTCCCAAGTCTGCTTTGAATATATGATGCTTGAAAACCTCCTTTAACTGCAAAATTTCGATTTACATTTAAGGTATAAGCATACATTCCGTTAATGTAAGTCTTTGATAATGCACCTTCTCCTTGTACATCGTTAAATACTAGAAGACCAACTCCACCTCCTAATGCATCAACATGTTGATCATATGAAGCATTATATGTTACGTAAGTAGAGCCTAATGCTGGCCATTGATTTCTGTAATTTAAAATCATTCGAGGACATCTTACAGAGCCAGCAAATGCAGGATTTAAATATAACAGATTCGCATAAAATTGAGAAAACTCAGGATCCTGAGCCGAGATATATTCAACGCTTCCGATTGTTATAACAAAGAAGCAAATTAATATTTTTTTAACCATTATGTTATTAAATAATATCTTCAAGGTGCAATTATACAATATTTTTTTAAATTATCTAAAATATATTTAATAAATACTTTACAATAATAAAATAAAATTGTCGTTTTTTGAAAAAAAAATTATATTATTTTATTTTACCTTTGTACTAAGTTTTTTATTAAAAAGTTATAATTTTATTTTATGATAATGTATAAGTGTTTAATTTTCATTTATTTAATACTGATTTCTTCTGGAGCATTTTCTCAAGATAGTTATCATAGAACTTTAATTTGGAGTGATAATCCAGTTGAAATTGATGAAGCTAAAATTTATTATTTTAATTCTGCCGATTTTATTTACAATAGTCCAGTTTTTTTTGAAAGATTTTCTTTGAATTCCAATAATGTTGAAAATGTACTTATTACTAATGTTAAGTACGAGCAAGCTGAAATCAATACAATTCAATATGATTATATTAGTAATGAGATAAAGTTTGAATATAAATTAGGAATGGAGAAGAAAAAGAATTTTCTATATTTAACAGTTTATCCTTATATTAAATCGGATAATAAAATATTAAAAATTGTGGACTTTAATATTCAGATTATTGAAAAACACACTTATGATAATAAAAAACTTGCATCAAGAACATATTCATCATCTTCTGTTTTGAGCAATGGAAAATGGATTAAGATTAAAATAGTAGATGATGGTATTTATAAAATATCATATGATGAGCTTGTGAACTTTGGATTTGACTCTCCTGAAAATATTCATATTTATGGTAATGGTGGAATTATGTTAAGTGAAATGAATAGTGTTTTTAGAAATGATGACTTAGTTGATAATCCTATTAAAATTGCAAGAGGAACAGATAATATTTTCAATTCTGGAGATTATATATTATTTTATGGAAAGGGTTCTGTGAAATGGGATTATGATTATACAAAGCAAAGGTTTGTACATAGTTTGCATAATTTTTCTGAAGCTTCATATTATTTTATTACAAGTAATAATGTGCCTATTAAAGAGATTGAAACTATAGATAATAGTAATTTACAAGCAAATAAAACAATAACTTCTTTTAACGATTACAAATTTTATGAAAGGGAAACTTATAACTTAATTAAATCGGGAAGTATGTGGTTTGGAGAGCACTTTAATAATATTGTAACTAGTTATGATTATTCTTTTAATTTTCCTAATATTTTGTCATCATACCAAGTGCGTTTAACGACTTATTTGGCTGCTAGGTCTTCCTCAGCAAGTAGCTTTGCAGTATATGCAAATGGAAGTTTAGTTCAAAATATTACAGTAACAGAAACTAATATGAGTAGTTATACAGCTCCAACTGCAAATATACAATTGGTAACTAACATTTTTGCACCTTCTAGTTCTTCAATTTCTCTTCAGGTAAATTATATTCCAGCTAATTCATCTTCTGAAGGCTGGTTAAATTATATCGAATTAAATGCTAGAAGAGAACTGAAAATGTCTGGTTCTCAGATGCATTTTAGAGATGTCGATTCAAAGGGAATTGGAAATGTTTCTGAATTTATAATTGAAAATTCTAACTCAAATTTAACTGTTTGGGATATTACGAATTATTTAAATCCAAAAAATTTAAATTATAGTATTTCTGGTTCGTCATTAAAGTTTAAAACAGAAACTGATACAATAAAGCAATTTGTAGTTTATAATAATTCTAATTATTTAATTCCTGAAATAATTGGTGAAGTAGAAAACCAAGATTTACATGCACTACCTCAATCTGATTTTATTATCGTTACTCATCCAACATTTATTAGTTATGCTAATGAATTGGCTGATTTACATAGAAATAATGACAATATGTCTGTCGTAGTTGTTACACCTGAACAAATTTATAATGAATTTTCTTCTGGTTCTCCAGATGTTTCTGCAATAAGAGATTTTGTGAAAATGTTTTACGATAGATCAATTGATGCAAGCGATATGCCTAAATACTTATTATTATTTGGCGATGGTTCTTATGATAATAAATCAATTTCATCTTCTAATACAAATTTTATTTTAACATATCAATCGGCAGGTTCACTTAAACCAACAGATTCATACGTAACAGATGATTTTTTTGCGTTACTAGAT
>MEND01000007.1:25344-25832 GCA_001768975.1 Bacteroidetes bacterium GWA2_31_9
ATAAAACTTTTGGTGATTGGAGAAATACAATTTGCTTTATTGGTGATGATGAAGATGCAAATCAACATATGAATCAAGCAGATGCTCTTGCTACAAAAGTTGATACCGGTTATCCAGCATTTAATATTGAGAAAATTTATCTTGATGCTTACAAACAAATATCTACGCCAGCAGGTCAAAGATATCCTGATGTAAATAAGGCAATTACTGATAGAATAACAAAAGGCTCATTAATAGTTAATTATACTGGACATGGAAATGAACTTGGACTTGGTCACGAACGTATTATAGGATTATCTGAAATAAATTCATGGGATAATTATCAAAAACTTTTTTTAATGCTTACTGCTACTTGCGAATTTAGTAGATTCGATGACTATAATAGAACTTCTGCAGGAGAACAAGTTTTATTAAATTCTAATGGAGGAGCAATTGCACTATTGACAACTACAAGACTCGTATATTCTACTCCAAATTATATCTTAAAT
>MEND01000007.1:25909-27857 GCA_001768975.1 Bacteroidetes bacterium GWA2_31_9
AAACTTTAACATTGAATAATGTTTCGATAGATCAAGTAACAGATACAATTAAAGCATTATCCAAAATTACAATTACGGGTAAGGTAATAAAATATGATGGAAGTGATTATTCAAATTTCAATGGAATAATATATCCTACAGTTTATGATAAGCCAGTTAATATTACAACATTATCTAATGATGGAGGTTCACCGTTAACTTTTAAATTACAAAATAATATTCTTTATAGAGGGAAATCAAGTGTAACTGATGGCGAATTTTCTTTTTCATTTATAGCACCAAAAGATATAAATTATAGCTATGGAAATGGAAAAATTAGCTATTATTATAATGATAATGATGTTGATGGAAATGGATATTTTAAAGATGTAGTAATTGGAGGTTCTGATACAAATTCAGTTAAAGATTTAATCGGACCAGAAACAAATTTATATATGAACGATTTTACATTTGTTTTTGGAGGAATAACTGACGAAAGTCCACTGTTTTTAGCAAACATTGTTGACTCAAACGGAGTTAATACAGCCAGTGGAATTGGACATGATATTTCTGCAATTCTTGATGATCAATCGAATAATGTAATAGTACTAAATGATTATTATGAGGCTGATTTAAATAGCTTTAAAGGCGGAAAAGTGAAATATAATTTGAAGAATTTATCCGAAGGTAGCCATAATATTAAATTTAAAGTTTGGGATGTTTATAATAATTCTTCTGAATCATATTTAGAATTTATAGTTGCAAAATCTGCAGAACTTGTTTTGGATCATATTTTAAATTATCCAAATCCATTTACAACTCATACAAGTTTCTTTTTTGAGCATAATGTCCCCAATCAAAACATGGATGTTTTAATTCAAGTATTTTCAATAAGTGGAAAATTAGTAAAATCAATTGAAACAAACTTGAATTCTAATGGCTATAGAAGTGACCCAATTGAATGGGATGGATTAGATGATTTTGGCAGTCGAATAGGAAAAGGAATATACATTTATCGCATAAAAGTCAAAACTCAAAATGGCTTATCAGTAGAAAAGTTTGAAAAACTTGTTATTTTGAGATAATAAAAAATATTTTTATTAGTTTTACAACTGTTTTATATTAAAAATTAGAATGAGAAATTTATTTATAATATTATTGACCTTTACATCTTTATTTTCGGCTAATGCTCAGGGTGTTCTGAATAAAGATAATACTTCAATTGACGGCAGAGATATTAATACAGTAACAACTGCTGTTCCTTTTTTAATGATTGCACCCGATTCCCGTTCTGGTGGAATGGGGGATGTTGGAGTTGCAACTACACCTGATGCTAGTTCGCAACATTGGAACGCCGCAAAATATAGTTTTGCAAAAAATGAATTAGGATTTTCAGTTTCGTACACACCTTGGCTAAGAGCACTAATTCCAGATATAAATCTAGCCTATATGTCAGGTTATAAGAAACTTGATGATAAACAATCAGTTAGTGCATCTCTTTTGTATTTTTCTATTGGAGATATTACATTTACAAATGAGCAAGGTCAGACTATGGGGCAATTTAGTCCGAATGAATTTGCAATTGATGCAGCTTATTCTAGATTGTTTGGTGATAATATTTCTGGTGCAATAACATTAAGATATATTAATTCTAACTTAACAGGCGGAATAGAGGTAGGAGGAGCAGTTTCTCACCCAGGACAGTCTGTTGCTGCTGATGTAGCTTCATATTATCAAAAAGATGTAATCCTATCAGGTAAAGAGTCAAAAGTTGCGTTTGGAATTAATTTTTCAAATATTGGAGCTAAAATTTCATATACTGAAAATGCTGATAAAGATTTTATTCCAATGAATTTAAGATTAGGAGGTGCATTAACAACTGAACTTGATGATTATAACTCAATAATGATTACCGGTGATTTAAATAAATTATTGGTTCCAACCCCGCCAGTTTATTCTGAAACAGAGG
>MEND01000008.1 GCA_001768975.1 Bacteroidetes bacterium GWA2_31_9
TATTTCATAATTCAAATCGCTGAGCAAAGTGTCATTCATCCCAATAAAAAAGTCAGTTGTTTGGAAAAAGGGATTCAAAATATCTTCTAACGATTTAGTAGTTTTTTTAGGAAAATTTAGCCACAAGTCTTTTCCGGGTTCGATATAAAAAACACATCTGAAAACACCTAAATATACAAAAGCAAAAGTTGTATTTTGTAATTTAAAAACATGCGAGAATTTTCCTGAAGAGTCGATGTTTATTGTAAAAAGTTCTTCTTCGAGTTTTGTAATATTATCGGAATGTTTATAGAATTTTACCTTTTCGTTTTTGTATGAAGGTGCGATTCCTAATATTTTGGTTTCCTGCGAAAATACATTAGGAGCTAAATAAATTAGTAAAATGATTATTAAAAAAAGTAATTTTTTAAAATCTAACATTTATTAATTTTCAGTTAAATCAATTTCTTCGGGTAAAAACTTGCTTGTATCTCCTCCATAACGTATAATTTCACGAACAATTGTGGAAGTTATTGGAGTAAGTTCAGGATCGGTAAGTAAAAATACAGATTCCAGCTCTGGAGCCATATATCTGTTTAACTGTGCAATAGTTCGTTCGTACTCAAAATCGGCAGAAGTTCGTAAGCCACGTAAAATATATTTTGCACCAATATTTCTGCAATATTCAATTGTCAAACCAGTAAAACTATCAACATAAACTTTCTTTTCGTTTTTGAATACTTTTTCAATCCATTTTAATCTTTTTTCGACTGGGAAAAATCCATCTTTTTGGGAGTTAATACCAACAACGATATAGATTTTATCAAACATAGGAATAGCTCTGGTAATTATAGCTTTATGTCCTAATGTGAATGGATCAAATGAACCCGGGAAAACTGCAATTTTTTCCATAATAAAAACATTAAATTATAAAATACTAATGTCAATTTCAAAGATTTTTTTTCAACGCCTTAAATTATAATAATTTCCACAAAATCTACGGATGCTTATTAAACCGATGGGTTAACTCATAGGTTTTTGAGAAATCCTTGCGGTTAATTTATTGTGAAAGTTTCACTTAGGCTTAAACTTTAATTTACACAATTTTGTAATTTTTATAAATACCTAGTTCAATTCTGAGTAATTTATTGGCAAAAATCTTAAACTTATCTTTAAATTTAAAGTTATTAAAAGAAATATCATAATCAAAATTCCAGTCTTGATTTTTTATTCTTTCAATCATTACTTCGGGATGTAAACCTGTAAACTTTGATAAAGCATCAATTTGATTATAATTAAATTCGTCTTGTTTTTTGATATTTTGTTCAACCCATTCATCAGAATGCCACATTTTATGAAATGAGTTTTGCTTGGTCTGCATTTTAACCGGATTTTTAACCCATCCATAATGATAAATGTAAGCATCAATAGGTTTTACATTCAGTTTCAAATCGTTATCTTTTCTGAAACCCTGAGCATCTCGATATGAATAAATATTTTTGTTATTTTTAATTAATCTGATTTCATTTTTATACCAACGCGATGAAATTCCTACATAATTATACGAGCCATAGAAGTGTAAATATTTGAATAATAGCCCATCAACTTGTTTTGCATCATTCCATTTTTGAGCTTCGGATTGAATTATGTCTAAATATTTTTCATGTACAACTTCATCTCCCTGAATATAAAATGCCCAATCAGAATCAGCACTTATAGCTTGAAATGCCTTGTTTGTTTCATCTGCAAGTACTTTTCCTCCTTCTCTGAGTGAATCGTTCCAAATGGTATCAATTATTTTGATTTTTGGGCTAATAGAAGAAACTAAATCACGAGTATTATCGTCAGAATTGCCAACAGCAACAACAAAATTGTCGCATATTGGCAAAATAGATTTTATAGATTCAACAATAGGATAATCAAATTTTATCGCATTACGAATAAACGTGAAGCCGGTAATTTTCAATTTAGCAAGTTATTATGCAAATTACTTTACAATATTCATTTCATTTATAAGATTAGTAGCACCTGCATACTTATCTATAACAAATAAAACATATCTGATATCGCAAATAATAGTTCTTTGTAATTTATCGTCAAACTGAATATCGCTACTCATTGCTTCTGAATTTCCGTCAAATGCAGTTCCAATAATTTCACCATTTGCATTAATAACGGGGCTTCCTGAATTTCCACCTGTAATATCATTATTAGTTAAGAAAGCAACTGGCATTTTGCCATTTACACCATATTGACCATAATCTTTATTTTTATATAATTCTTTTAGCTTTTTAGGAACAATAAATTCTTCATTTGTAGTGTCTTCTTTTTCCATTACTCCATCAAGATAAGTTATATAGTTATAATCTATTGCATCGGCTGGGCTGTAAGGCAAAACCGAACCATAAGTACATCTCATTGTTGAGTTTGCATCAGGATAATATAATTTATCGGGATTCATTTCTCTAATTCCGGCAATTAATAACCTTTTTGCTTTTCCAAGTTTATTATCCATATCGGATTTTAGTAGTTGTAAATCGAAAAATTCTTTATAAAATGCTGAAACAGTTGTTAATGCAGGGTCATTATCATAAGCTTTTGAAGTAGGTTTATTTAAGAATGCCATAAACTTATCTTTTGAAGCATAAATTGATTTATCAAAAACCATTTGAGCAAATTTGGTATAATCTCCTTTGTATTTTTTTTGGATATTTGTCAAAAGCTCTGGATGAAATTCAGTTGGAACATCCTTATAATAAACCTCTAACATTGCAGCAAGAAGTTTTTTATCTGTTTCGGGATTAAAATCTTTATAAAACTTTTCAGCACTTTCTATAAATGGAGCTTTATCTGCTTCGGTTAAATCTTTTTTATCTAAAATTGATTTTATTGCTTGACTTTGTAACGCATGAGACAATATTTCAGAGCCATTCATAAACGACATTTCAATAAAATACCAGAAAGCTAAATCGTATTTTTTTTCGGTCATAATTTTATAACTTTCTTCAAAGTCGGGAATAACATTTCCATATTTTGCTTTTCTGGTTTCATCAGCATTTGCCCATGCTACAAACTGATTCTCGACATCTCTTTTTTGTTGTTCAACATTAAGTTTTTTTAATGCTTTAATCATTTCTAAATCTTTTTTCCAGAAATTTCCTAAGAAAGCATATTTTGCTGCATATTGTATTTTAACATTTGGATTTGCATCCATATCTTGCTTCATTATAGCCATTTTCATAGCTCTTAACTTAACAACAGCAGGATTAACTTGGTCAACTTTAAGCTTAATACCATGAGATGTTAAATACCTTTCTGTAGTTCCGGGATTTCCCCAAATCATTGCATAATCGTTAATATTTACACCTTTTAAAGAAACTGGAAGCGAATGTTTTGGTTTGTAAGGAATGTTGTCTTTTGAATATTTTGCAGGTTTTCCATCAGGTCCAGTATAAACTCTGAAGATTGAAAAATCGCCAGTATGACGAGGCCAAACCCAATTACCTGTATCGCCTCCGAATTTTCCAATAGATGATGGTGGAGCTCCAACTAATCTAACGTCAAGAAATGTTTCGTAAACATACATATAATATTCATTTCCATTAAACATATTCTTAACTTTAGCCTCATAATCAGTTCCTTTAATAGCTTCTTTTTCAATTTTTTTAATAGCAGAACTAATTTTTGAATTTCTTTCAGACTCTGTCATAACATCAGTAACATCAGCAAGTACTTGTGATGTTACATCGTCGATTCTTACCAAAAATGAAACTGATTTATCAGGATTTGACAATTCTTCTTCTTTAGAATATGCCCAGAATCCGTCTTCCAAATAATTATGTTCAACTGTACTATGTTGTTGAATTTCGCCATAACCACAATGATGATTCGTAAGCATTAAACCTTCTGAAGAAATCATTTCGCCAGTACAGCTACCATGATCTAACATTACTATTGCATCTTTTAAGGAAGCATGATTTATATCGTAAAGTTGCTCTGGAGTTAGCTTTAACCCAAGTTTTTGCATTTCAGCATAGTTTTTTCCAATCAATAAAGGAAGCCACATTCCTTCGTCTGCATAGATACTTGAACTAAAAAGTAATAAAATTGCGGCAAGGTTAATTGTAAGTAATTTTTTCATATATTTTTAATTTTCTGCTAAATAAATAATTATTTCTATGATGATATGATACTTTAATCAAAAGTATGTTAAAATATTTAAACTATAATCGTATGAATCATGTTTATAAGCACTTAGATATTGTTAAAAATTAGTTAAGTATTTCATTTATTTAATATTAATGGTTAATAAAGCATTGGAAAATTAGCTAACAATAGCCTTTAGTTAATAACTATTTATATTTTTTTGAATATATCCTATAATTTTTTGACCTGCATTATTATTTTCGTCTCAAAATATATTTATATGAAAATGAGAAGAGTATTTACAATTGGTGAATCGATTTATGATATAATTTTTAAAAACGCACAACCTACAGGAGCAAAACCAGGTGGAGCAATGCTTAACACTTCTATTTCGCTCGGAAGACTTAACATTCCTGTTCATTTTTTAAGTCAGTTTTCAGAAGATGTGATTGGAAACTTATTTGAAGATTTTTTAAAAGCGAATAATGTTAATACAGATTATGTAGTAAGATACAATAATGGAAAATCGCCAATATCATTAGCATTTTTAGATAACAACAACAATGCTGATTATACATTTTATAAGATTTATCCAAATGAGATAAATGATCATAAAGTCCCTGATTTTACGGAAAATGACATTATTTTATTTGGCTCATTTTATTCTTTATGGACAAATAAAAGAGAAAATCTTTTAAGGCTTATCAATAAAGCAAAAGACAAAGGTGCTTTTGTAATTTATGACCCTAACTTTAGAAAATCATATTTCAACGAATTCGATAATTATAAGAAAACTATTCAAGAAAATATATATTATGCCGATTTAGTTCGTGGATCAAACGACGATTTTTCATTAATTTTTGACGAGCAAGAACCAGATAAAGTTTACGAAATTGTTCAAAAATATGGTTGTAAAAACCTAATTTTCACCGCAAATGCAAGAGGTGTATTTTTATATAAAGATAGTATTGTAAAAAATTATAGTGTTCCTAAAATTGATGTCATAAGTACTATTGGAGCTGGCGACAGTTTTAATGCAGGATTAATTTATTCATTAATCAAAAATGACATAAGTTTAAAAAATCTCGACAGTTGTTCAAAAACTGAATGGGATGAAATTATTCAGACAGCAATATATTTTGGATCACACGTTTGTACCAGATATGACAACTATATTGCAGAACCATTCGCAAAACTAATTATTAACAATTAATAAAAATTATTTGAAAATGATGCACAAGTATATAAAGGAAATTATTGAAAAACAAGGACGGCTAATATTACCAGACTTAGGTGCTTTTTTAACAAAAAATATTGATGATAAAAAAGTACTATTTTTTAATGATGTTCTAAAATATAACGATGGAACATTATCAGGCTTTTTAGCTGAAAAAGAAGGCATTGATAAAACCGAAGCTCAAAAAAAGGTTACAAATTTTATTGATGAAATTAATAATTCTTTAGTTTCGGATTCTAAATTTGAAATAGCAGATTTAGGCATGCTTTATAAAGATCAAAAAGGATATATCAATTTCAGACCGATTGAGTATGATATAGTTGAAGAAAAAATAGATGAAATTGAAATTAAAGTTGAGCCAATTGTTGAGAGTACTATTGAAACTACTTCACTCGAAAATGATGATATGCTTGAAATAGTTACCGATAGTAATGAAATTTCTAACATAAAGCCAAATAATGATGTAATAACTACTTCTGAAATAATAAATAATGACGAAATTCTGGAAATAGAAAGCGAAAAGATTGAAAGCGAAAAAATAATTGAAGAAAAACCCATTACTAAAATTGAAGAGGAAAAAATTGTTACTGAAAAACCTGTAATTGAAGAATCTAAAGAACTAATTCAAAATACTGGAAGTCTTGTTGAGTTTAATAGTGTTCAAGATTCAAATATTATTAAAAACATAGAAACTCCTGAACCAACTGAAAAATCAGAAAAAGTAGAAGAGAAAAAAGTAAAAACTCCTGAAGCAAAAAAATCTGCTACTAAAGACAAAAAAGTAATTGAAAAAGAATTACATAAAACTGCAAATCAAAAGCCTAAGAAATCATTAAAGCCTCTTATTATTGCTGCATTTATTATTGTTCCAATTATTATTTTAGGAGTTGTAGGTTTTATTTTTAAAGAAAAAGTAATAGAAGTTGTTCATGGGTTTATGGGTAAAACAGAACATAAAAAAGAGATTGTAGAAGTTAAGAAAAAGGTTACTGTTAAAGATAATGAAACAACAACTGTTATTGATTCAACAATTACTGATTCTGATGGAAAAACAGAAGAGATAAATACTGAGACAGTTACAAAATCAGAAGAAGTTGCTGAAACTCCTGTTAATGAAGAAAATAAAGTGGTTGCAAATAAAACAACCACAACTGATAATAACTCTGGAAATTTAAAATATCATGCTATTGCCGCAAGCTTCACAACTACTAAAGATGCAGAGAAGTACATGAATAAATTAATCGAAAAAGGTTATAATTCTCAAATTTTAGATTCAGGAAACGGAAAAGTAAGAGTTTCTTATAATTCGTTTGCAACAAGGCAAGAAGCAGTTGACGAAATCAGCAAATTAACTTCACAAGGATTACAATCTTGGGTATTAAATCAATAATTTGTCGAAAATTAATGCTTTGATTAGAAAATGTAAATGATTAGAATTTACAAATAAAATAACAGTAATTATGAATACAATCTCTGTAAGAAATGAGTTAAACGCATATCTACCATTATTATCGGCACATCAACAATCATTGGTGCTGGATATGGTAAAAAATATTTTGCATATTGATACAAAAGGAAAACACATAAGTATTGAACAATACAATGCTGAAATTGAACTGGCTGTTAAAGAAGTTCGTGAAGGAAAAACAACAAACCATGAGGAGGTAAAAAAACAGACTGCAAAATGGCTAAAGAAAAAATAAAAATTGAATGGAGAAATGAAGCCGTTGTCCACTTTAATGAAATTTTAGAATATCTACAAAAAGAATCCGAAAAAGCAGCATTCATTGTCGGAAATGCGATTTTAGATGAAGTTGAAGCATTATCTGAATTTGTAACAGCACATTCTTTAGACCGTTTTAAAGTTAATAATGATGGCACTTTCAGAGCCTTTATTGTTTATAATTATAGAATTTCTTATTTTATTGAAAACAACATCATTTATATATTAAGAATACGCCACACGAGTAGAGAACCATTAAGATATTAAAAAAATGCATAAAATATTATCACAAATATTTGTGCTTTTGGCACTTAATTGTGCTGTGTATTCTCAAACTTTAATACATGGTAATTGTAATTCAAATGATACAATAACAATAATTATTGATAATATTTATCCTATTGATTCTTTAAACGAAGCTATTTCAAAAATTTGCAATTCTGAATTTAAGTTCGATTTAAATATAAATAAACCAACTATCTGCAATTTTAAGTCAAATGCTTTTTCAATTGATATTTATTTAGAACCAAATAATAATTTAGAACTTAAATTTGAAAATAATTCTGTAACTTTCTTATCTGACGATAATTCTGCAAAAAACAATACTTTTTTCAAAGACTTTAATTCAAAATTTAAAAACAACTTTTCGTTTTCTGAAATTCAAAATAAATTAACTAACCAGAGTATTGATAATCTGGAGATTATTCTTTATCAAAATATGAATTCTCATGCTGAATTTTTGCAAAATTATCCTGAAAAAGATAAATTTAGTAAAGACTTTAGAACTTTTATTGGCAATAAAATAAAGTTCAATTATTTACATCAAATTTATTATTATCCTTTTTTAAACAAGACTGCAAATTCAAATATCACAATTACTGAGATTCCTGAAAGCATAATTAATCCTGTAAAAGATTTAAACCTGAATAATAATAAATTCTTAATTTCTAAAGAATTTAGACAATTTATTGATTTTTACAGTTCTTATAATACGCTTAAAGACAATGATTTTAATTCGTTTAAATCAACAAGTATATTTCTGCTCAGTAAATTTTATTATATAAAAAATAGCTTTAAAAGCGATGTTAAATCTTACTTATTAGGTTTATTATTAATATCGAATCAAAAAAACATTTCAAATAATGATTATGCGTTAATATTTAGCGAATTAAAAGCAAATGATTCTATCAAAAAATATTCTCCAATCGTTGAAAATATTTATAAAGACCATGTATTTCAAAAAGCAGATGAAAAGCCTGTTCAGGCTACAAAAAAGGATGTTGAACCTAGAACAAAATCGACAAGCAGTTCTAAATTAATTCTTACATCAACTGACGGTAAAAAAGTAAAACTTTCGGATTTTAAAGGCAAAGTAATTTATATTGATATTTGGGCAAGTTGGTGTGGACCATGTCGTCAGCAAATGCCCTTCTCAAAAGAGTTAAAGCATAAATTTACTGATTCTCAAAAAAAGAAAATAGTATTTCTATACATATCAATTGATGATAACGAAACGAATTGGAAAAATGCAATTGAAAAAAATGAAATAGAGGGAGTTAACACTATTTCAACTGGAGGATGGAGATCAGAAGTTGTAAAATATTTTGGAATTTCATCTATTCCTCGTTATGTAATTATTGATAAAAAAGGTAATATTGTCGATGAAAATGCAAAAAGACCATCAGATGAAAGTCTCTTTGATGATTTAATAAATCTAATATCCGAATAATTAAAAATAATTTATACCTATGCCAAAACATTTAACTATTACTTGTGTAAATGATAATAAGAAATACTCATTTCCAGCAGGAACGGACCTTTTAACAATATCAAAAAAAATCAAACATAATTTACAATTTCCACCTATTGGAGCTAAAGTTAATAATGAAGTTCAAGAATTATCTTACGAAATTTACAATCCTAAACATATCGAATTTGTTGATATTTCAGAACCACTTGGATTAAGAATGTATAAACGTTCGCTAACTTTTGTTTTAATCAAAGCTTTTAACGAAAGATTCCCAAATGCCACACTTAAAATTTCTCACTCAGTATCAAGAGGTTTATATTGCGAAATTGAGGGATTAGATGGAATTATTTATGCCGACGATGTTGATAAAATTAAAAATAGGATGATGGAAATTATTAGTGCTAATATTCCTTTTGTCCGTGAAGAAGTTTATAACGACGATGCAATCGAAATTTATAGAAAAAATAATCAGGAAGATAAATGCAAACTTTTCCAAAACAGAAAATTAATGTACACATCTGTTTATCATCTCGAAGATACTGTTGATTATTTTTATGGTTATTTAGCTCCAAGCACAGGGTATTTGAATGTTTTTGATTTAATAAAGCATCACGAAGGAATGTTATTATGTTTCCCAAATCAGGAAAATCCGAAAGTACTTGAAGAACAAAAAAAGGAAGAAAAAATATTTGAAATATTTAGTGAACATAAAAAATGGGCTAAAATATTAGGAGTAGAAAATGTAGGAAATCTTAACGAACTAATTGATAATAAAAGAATAGGAGAGATAATTAAAATATCTGAAGCTCTGCACGAAAAGCGTATTGCACAAATAGCTGATCAAATATGTAATAAAAAAGATAAAGTAAAACTTGTTCTAATTTCGGGACCATCATCTTCAGGAAAAACTTCATTCTGCAAACGACTTTCTATTCAATTACAAGTCTTAGGATTCAAAACAATGTTAATTTCATTAGACGATTATTTTGTTGAAAGAGAAGAAACACCACTTGATGAAAATGGCGAATTCGATTTTGAATGTCTTGAAGCAATTGACACAAAGCTATTTAATAAATGTATGTTAGCTCTAATGAATGGTGAAGAAATTGAATTACCAAAATTTGATTTTGCACAAGGATTGAAAACATTTAATGGCAAAAAAACTCAAATTAATAACGGAACGTTATTTATTGTAGAAGGTATTCACGGGCTTAATCCGGGTCTTTCTCAGATGATTAATGACGATTTGAAGTTTAAAATTTATGTATCGGCATTAACTCAAATTTCAATCGACAATCATAATAGAATTCCAACAACCGATAATCGACTTTTAAGAAGAATGGTAAGAGATTATAAATATCGAGGATATTCTGCAATTGATACAATCAAGCGTTGGCCAAGCGTTAGAAGAGGCGAAGAAAAACATATTTTTACTTTTCAAGAAGAAGCAAATGCAATTTTTAACTCTGCTTTACTTTACGAAATTGCAGTTTTAAAACGCCATGCAATGCCAATTTTAAATGAAGTTCCACAAATGGCACCTCATTTTACTGAATCTCGTCGATTAATCAAATTCTTATCTTATTTTGCTGATGTACCTGAATATGTTGAAAAAGAAATTCCACCAACATCAATAATCAGAGAATTTTTGGGAGGAAGTAGTTTTAAATATTGAGATTAATCTAAGGAACTGTAATAAAATAACCTTATCTTATGAGCCAATTTTTTTCCCGTAGATAACCATTGGCGTTTACCCTGTTAGATAATTCTTTCATTTTTTTTCGTTCTTTTAAATTAGCTATCTAACAGGGTTCACCCCGTTGGATAACAAATTTTAATAAAAGTACAATATTTATTATTATCTATCCAACGGGGTGAACTTAACTTGTCCCACTAGGGACAATATATTGGTAGAAAGAAATTTAACCCCACCAAAAAGTGCCGTAGGTACGAAATATAATATTGATTTTAAAGACAATATTTCATCCCTAAAGGGATTTAAATTATAGGGTATGATATTTTCTACCAAATATTACGTTCCCAAAGGAACTTGTTTTAAATCGTTGTATGTTCTTAATATTCAGCATTATAGTATAAATTTAATTATTAAGTTATCGCCAATGCGTAGATAACGCTAATAAACGCAGATAAAGTCAGCGAGAAACAAAAAAATAAAAATATGTTCATGTTATTTCATTACACTTCCTAGGTTATAAACTAAATAAAACTCAAAATCTTTAATTAATTTATAAGTAGTAATCGAATCTTTAAAATCAGTTTTATTTACAAAAAGATATTTTGCACCAAGTTGTTTTGCATTATTAATAAAGCTGTTATCTACTAACTTATCATTAGTTATTGTCCAGCCTTTTCGGTGCGACATATAAAGTTCTTGCGGATTATCGCCACCATTAATGATTATCAAATCACTTGAATTTGTAACTTTATTTGCAATATTTTCAAGTTCCATTTTGTATAAATATCTTTTTTTAATTCTGAAATCGTGCTGTTGTTGAGCAATACCTTCAACTGAAATTAAAACAATAAGAAATATTGCCAATTTATTAAGCTTAATTTTTGAGATTGCATATCCACAAATCAATGCCATTACAGGAACATAAGGAATAATGTAATATGAATTTTGAATAAAAAATATACCAGACTTGAATATATATAAGATAAATGATAATGAAAGAATTGCAAAAATTATCAATATTTTTTTATGCTTATTATAAATCATTAAAAATAACCCAGTAATAAAAACTATAAAACTTGAATAAGCTCTTAATCCATTATAATAAAAACTTTCGGCAACAACATTGAGATTTGAGAAAATATCAGTAAAACCATCTTTAAACGATTTTCCAGTATTATACCACATTCCATATACCTCAGAAAGATGTATATTCCATACAAAATACCACCAATAAACAATAAAAACTATTGGCAAAGTTGCTGATACAAAAATGATTTTCTTTTTTATATTAATGACTTTATCAAAAAACGGAACTGAATATATTACAGCTAAATAAGCTGCAGGAATTTTGCTCAACACACCAATTAAAGTGAAAATAAAATATAAAATAATGTAGGTTTTCTTGTCGTCAAATAAATAAATCAAGCCATAATACATTCCAATTATCATTAACGATGTACTAAAAGCATCGGGCATAGCTTTTCGAGAAAAAGCAAACCATATTGACGACAATAGAAAAATTGTAGAGAAGAAAGCTGTCTTTGAGTTTACAAACCTTAATATCAACAAATAAAAATAATACGTGCCAATACTTGACACAATAAGATTAATAAGTCGTCCATAGAAATGTCCATAACCAAAAACAAGTGAAAATAAATAAATTAAATAACTTAAAGCAGGAAATTCCATTCCAATTATTCCCGTAGCTCCATGATTATCATCAACTCTTGGATATAATATATTTGCATCAATTTCAAGAAAGTTTCGAGCGACCATATTTACAGTAACCTGTCGCCAACTGTGAGTTACTTCAAGAGGAGGATTAGTTATTCCGTATAATCGAATGACAAAAAAGATTATAATCCAAAAACGAATATCAGAAAATAATGCCTTTCTAAATTTCATCAGTCATTTATTGATTCATTATATAATATTTGTACCGAATATAATAAAATACTTAATAATAAATATTTTTTTCCTACCCTATAACCTTATACCCTATAACCCATAATCTATAACCTATACCCCTATAACCCATAATCTATAACCCTATAACCCATACCCCCAAAACTTTCCTTTATACAAACTTACACATTAAATCTTATATTCAAAATATCACCATCGTCAACAATATATGTTTTTCCCTCAATGTAGAATTTGCCTTTTGCTTTGCAAGCCTGTTCTGAGCCAAGAGTTACAAAGTCGTTATACTTCATAACTTCTGCACGTATAAAACCTCTTTCTAAATCGCTATGAATAACTCCGGCAGCTTGTGGTGCAGTCATTCCGTCTTTAATAGTCCAAGCATGAATTTCTTTTGGACCAACAGTAAAAAATGATTTTAGTTTTAATAATCTGTAAGCCGAACGTAAAAGAAAATTAACGCTAGGTTCTTTTAAACCAATATCTTCCAAGAAAATTGATTTGTCTTCATCGGTTTCTAATTCGGCAATTTCGGCTTCAATTTTTCCACCAATAATCAGAATTTCAGCATTTTCGTCTTTTAAGTATTCCTTAACTTTATCAACATAATGATTTCCAGAAACTACCGAAGCATCATCAACATTGCAAACATAAAGCACAGGCTTTGCTGACAATAAGAAAATATCTTGAATAAATTTTGCATCTTCTTCTGAAACAGGAGCCGTACGTGCAGGCTTAAAATCCTCAAGATGAGCTTTATAAATATTTAAAACTTCAATTCCACGTATAGCATCTTTATCTTTAGATTTTGCCATTTTCTCTAAACGAAGCATTTTCTTTTCAACTGATTCTATATCTTTAACCTGAAGTTCGAACTCAACAGTTTCAATATCTCTAACAGGGTCAACGCTTCCATCAATATGTGGAAGATTTGCATCGTCGAAACACCTCAAAACATGAATAATAGCATCAGTATTACGAATATCGCCAAGAAATTTATTTCCAATTCCTTCGCCTTGATTGGCTCCTTTGGTTAATCCCGGAATATCAACTAGTTCCACAGCAACCTGAATTATTCTTTCAGAAGCTTGAACCTTTAGAAGCTCTTGCAATCTTGAATCGGGAACATTTATCATTGAAATATTCGATTTATTTGAACTGAAAGCAAAGTTTGTAACCTCTGCCTTAACTGGTGATACACAATTATATATTGTACTTTTTCCTGAATTTGTTATTCCTATTATTCCACACTGAAGTCCCATTATTTCTTATTTTTTTTGAGTCGATAAAAGTATAAAAAAATACTACACTCCGAAAGTTTAAATTTTATCAATTGATTTTCTCAACACAATATCTTACTTTTATAAAAATTAAATTTAATTATCATGAACAAATTATTTACAATTTTAAGTTTAAGTATCTTTTTGGCAACAAGCTTAATTGCTCAACCATGGATGAAAGAACCATATTTTAACACATCGAAGCAAGACAACAACTTTTACGACATTCAAAAAGCTTTCAATAAGTGGTCAGAAGGTAAAGATTTATCAAAAGTAAAAGGCTGGAAAAGTTATAAACGCTGGGAATGGTTTTACGAACCACGTGTTTATCCTACAGGTCAATTGCCCGATCAATCAATGATTTGGAAAGCATCTCAACGAAATATGCAAAATAAATCTGTTACTGGAGCTTCAAATTGGCTATCAATTTCTCCTGCAAGCCTTCCACCTTCACCCGATTCGCTTAGTATTCATGGACTTGGAAGAATAAATTGTATAGAATTTCATCCAACTGATGCCGCTACATTTTGGGTAGGAACATCGCAAGGCGGAGTTTGGAAAACAACTGATGGCGGACTTAATTGGATTAGTATAACCGACAATTTGCCAATACTAAGAATTAGCTCAATTGCTGTTGACCCAAGCAACACTAACACAATATATATTGCAACTGGCGACATTGATTATATTGGTTTTAACACAATCACAGCCGGACGACCTTACCAATATGGTGCAGGAATTTTAAAGTCAACCGATGGAGGTATAAACTGGAATCAAACAGGACTTTCGTTTAACTTGACTGATGGAAATTCATCGTTAATCAGAAAAATTATCATAAACCCTTCAAATTCTGACAAACTTGTTGCTGCGGGTGGCGATGGAATTTATCGTTCAGACGATGCAGGAGCTAATTGGACAAAAGTTAATTCAAATATGGTAATTGACATGGATGCAAATCCATTAAATAATAATACAATTTATGCATCAACATTTTATAGTGCTGCTGCCGGAAGCAAAGCATTAATAATGAAATCAATTAACTTTGGAGATACATGGGATACTCTTAACACTGGAATTCCTGAAACAAATGTTGTGCAACGAATAGAAATTGCTCTTACAAAAGCCGATACAAACTATATTTATGCAATTTCGTGCAAAATGAACGAAGGAATGTATGCCATTCACAAGTCCATAAATGGAGGTAGCACTTGGACAGTAGCTGCAACTTCGCCAAATGTTTTAGGATTGGCTGATGGTGAATATCTTCATTCGATTATTCCAAGTGTTCCACTAGGCGATTCATTAGGTCAGGGAACTTACGATTTAACCTTGGTTGTTGACCCTACAAATAAAAATAAAGTTTATTCGGGTGGTGTAAATATGTGGGGTTCGTCAAATGGCGGAACAAGCTGGAATTTTGTTTCGATGTGGGTTGGATATTTTGGACCAAGCGTTCATGCCGACCAGCATTTTTCTGTTTTTCACCCACTTACAGGAGAATTATTTCAGATGAACGATGGCGGAATTTACAAAACATCTAGTGTTGTAATTGGAAATCTTTTAACGGTTGTGCTTAATGGCTGTGTAAACACTACAACTTTTGAAATTATTCCGGGTTGCTACGATTTACCAACAAATTGGACATATCTTTCAAGCGGAATTCATAACACAGAATATTACAGATTAGGTGCTTGTAGAACAAATTCAGGACTTATTGCAGGTGGTACTCAAGATAATGGAACTTATTTATACAATAATGGAAATTGGATGAACACTTGGGGAGGCGATGGCATGGAAGCTATGATAGATCATTACGACCCAAATACAATTTATGCTACAAATTATAGTGGAGCATTGAATAAATCAACTGACGGAGGCATAAATTATACATCAAATCTGGAAACTCCAATTACAGATGCCGGTGAAACAGGCGATTGGGTTACACCTTATGTGATGCACCCTAATTTTTCAAATATTATTTACACAGCATTCAATAATATCTGGCGTAGCGATGATGGCGGAACTTCGTGGAATAAAATAAGTAATTATACTATTTCTGGAGCAACTTTTAAATCATTAGCTGTTTCTACTTCAAATCCAAATTATATATACGCTGCAAAATCGGCTAGCATATACAAAACTACCGATGGTGGTGCAAGCTGGAATTCGATAACTCCTGGACTTCCTACTTCGCAGGTTGTAATTAAATATATTGCTGTTGATGGCGAAAACCCTGATAATGTTTATGTTTGCTTTTCGGGTTATCAAGATGGAAAAAAAGTTTATCATACGACTGATGGCGGTGCAAACTGGACAAATATTTCAGAAAACCTACCTAACGTTGCCACAAACTGTATAATTTTTCAAGATGGAACTTTAAATGGAGTTACAAATGCAGTTTATGTGGCAACCGATAATGGTGTTTATTACACAAACGATTCACTAATGGCAACAGCTACAAAATGGGTTGAATTCGATACCGGACTTCCGAATGTAATTGTAAACGAGCTTGAAATACATTACGAATCGCAAAAAATTCGTGCTGCAACTTATGGTCGTGGTCTTTGGGAATCGGATTTGTTTTCGCCAAGTGAGTGGCTACTTACAAGCAATTCAAGTATAAAAAAACATTCCGAAAATTTTCAGATTTTCCCTAACCCTGCAAACAACACTTTAAGTATTTATGCAAACTCCGAAGGCGAATCGAAAGCAAATATTAATGTTTATAATTTATTAGGCAGCAAAGTTTTAACATTATCCGATATTAAAACATCAGGCAGATTAAACAAACAAATAGATATTAGTTCTCTAGCAAACGGAACTTACATAATTCAAATTGCTATTAATAATTCGCATTATACGGGGAGGTTTGTGAAGCAATAAGTAGTATTATCTAAGAAAGCTATTCAATGCACAATTATAGGTTCGGATTCAATGACAAGGAGATAATATTTTTCAAGTGCAAGAACATATGCCTGTTAGATAATTTATTAGCTATTTCATTAATAAGTTTAATTTGGAAAACTGTAAATTAGCGAATGCTAAAGAAATAAAAAAAAGACGAAGCGGATGCTTCGCCGAACTTGCGGGGTACAAACTACGAAGTATGGAGGATATGATTAGAGAGGCTACTACAAAAGCAGTTAAAAATTTATCAAATTCAAGCAGTGAAAACAATGATACTAAGAGTATTGATTTATCAACTAATAAAAAAGATTAATATGTGGTTAAAGTATTGGATGATAAATTTTTATTTAATTTTATGTTCATCTTTATATTCTCAAGAAATTGATTATTCCAAAGTCATTGAATTATCTAATGAACATTTGAAAAATGATTCTTTGAATGTGGACTACTTAAAAGCTAGAGCAGAAGCATATTCTGGAATTAATGATTATGAAAAAGCATTGCATGATTATTCTAAGATTATTAAATTAACAGAAAAAGATTGGCAAGTTTATTATAATATTGGGACAATAATGTATTTCATAAACAAATTGGACTCTGCAATTTTTTATTATAATAAATCTATAAAAATTGAAAATAATGCTTATGATTCATATTATGGAAGAGGAGTTGCAAATTTAAAAATAGGCAAGTATTTAGAGTCCATTTCAGATTACAAGTTTTTTTTAAATAATGTAAATTATGAAATTAGTAATAAATTGAAATCTGATATTTTAAATGACATTGGTTTATCGTACTTCTATTTAAAAGATTATAAAAAATCTATTGACAGCTATACAAGTGCAATAGAATATAACGAATCAGTTAATGTATATTATAATATTGCATTGGCAAAAGTCAAAACATTGAATTATAATGATGCATTAATTGATATTAATAAATCATTGGCTTTAGATTCTACAAATCAATATGCAAATGAAGTGATGGCTTTAATTCAATTTAAATTGGGGAATTATGAAAATGCTTGTATATATTTAAAAAAGTATTCAACATTAACTGGGTTTATCAAAAGTGAATTAGATGAAATAATTTGTAAATAATTTGAACGAATTGGAAAAAAAATATTGTAAGCTGTGTAAAAATGAAATTGATAGTAGCAGTACTTATTGTTCATTTATATGTCGTTTAAAATCATATCTAATTACAATTTTTGTTAGATTTTTAGATATTTTTGGGTAATGAATCCCAAATGTGTACTGTCCCAAAAGTAGCTTTTTAAAATCTCAAAAAATTAAATTACACAAAATGAGTAATTTAAAAAGTGAAATTTTAAAAAAGCTAGAAGAGTAAAAGTATTAAAACAGGAGTTTAAATTTAAAGAAAGGCTTAAATAAAGGGAATCAGTTTTATTAGTGTTCCCCGCTAATCCCAAATTCCCCCTATCAATATTTGTAACAACCAAGTTACAACCAGCATAAAAAACATAAAATAAGCAACTTCAGGAAAAGAATAGAAAAAATGAAAGAGTTAAAAATAAAACTAACACCCTGTCAATATGAAAAGCTTGTAAAATATTTGTTTGTAGGAAACCTTGTAATAGAAGGAGATAAAATAAACCACATGCAACTTAAAGTTTGCAACTTCAACCTCTCAAAACTGTAAGCATTTAACTTACACATATTTTCAAGATTACATTTAGAAAAATATACTTTGTTTGGAAAGAATTTGATATTAAAAAAAGTGTAATTTAATTTCCAAATATGTAATTTTATTTATATATTTGTAATAATATCGGTTTAAATGGTTATAATATCTAAAACAATTTTAGTTGAAGCTGGAAAAAAACATCCTAACATTACATCTGCTCTAAATGAGTGGTATGAAAAAAGTAAAGAAGCTAACTGGAAAAGTCTTTCAGATATTAAGAAAACATTCAATAGTGTTGATTATGTGGGCAATGACAGATATGTTTTTAATATCAAAGGGAATAATTACAGGTTAGTAGCCCTGATATTTTTCAGTATTAGAACGATGTTTATCAGGTTTATAGATACACATTCAGAATATGATAAAATAGATTGTCGTGTAATTTGATTGTAAATTAAAATTGGTTGTTATGAAACATTCACGACCACAAATAAGGACACACAAGGGAATGATTATAGAGAAGAAACTAGCCACAGATTGCACAAATTTTACTCATAAATCGAATGTTTTTAAAGGCATTTCCCGAAGTAAATTCGGGACGACTTGTTCCGATTTATCGGAAAGCTGTGAGTCGCTTCGTTATGTTCACAGATTTAAAACAACCAAAGGTTGTTTTATCTGTGCTAATTCAAAAAAATCTGAGAAACAAATTTGTGTAAATTAGTGTAATCTGTGGCAAAAAAGCAAAAACATTAAACTATTCAATATCAGACAAATATTAAAATATAAACACATGAAAACAAATAAAATCTTTGACAGAGAAGAATACAATAAGGTAATGGCGGAAATAGAGGTTTTGTTAAAAAAAAGTACTCAAGCCGGTGGTTCTGAAAATTTATCAACCCAAGAATTAGAAACTCTAAAACAACTTTCGTTGATGGCAGAACAATACGAGGATAGCATTCCATTAATGCCAATTAAGAAACCAGCAACACTTACAGAAATGATTAGATTCAAAATGTTTGAATTGAATTTAAAACAAAAACAATTAGCAAATATCTTAGAAATAAGTGAAACGAGAATATCTGAATTATTAAATGGAAAAAGAAAATTAAACCTTTTGTTAGCCAAGAAACTTCACAAGAAATTAAATATTGACGCAGATTTTCTTTTAGAAATAGCATAAACATTTATTTTCTGCCCACAAAAGTGCTAACTAACAAACCATCGAATCAAAAACTAAAAACCAACAAACTTTGACCTATAAAATGTACAAATTTATCCCGATTATTGATTTCTATAAACATACGACTCTGAGTCGAAGAGCTAAGAATAATTTGATTTAATTTCGTTTCATTTTGAGTAAGTTATTTTGAAATATTCCCTTACTAAATTTTATCGTTAAACTATGCTTAGAAATATATTCTCCACATTGCCATTGGAAAAAATCCGGTTTGATAATCTCGTCTTAATTCTCCTTTGTTTACATCGAAGCTTTCAAGGAAAATATTTTTATGATTAGTCATATTTTGTATATCTACTGCCCATTCCTGATTTATTTTTTTCCCATTTAGTCGAAAAGTTATTCTGGCATCAATTTTAAAGTAATCGCCATATTTTTTTTCATAAGCTCTATTCCATTCTAAAACAGTAGTTTTTTCAATTCTTGATTTTTCTAAATCAACCGGAATATATCTTTTGCCACCTGCAAAAACACTTCTTAAATCAATTGCCAGTGTACTTCTATTGTTTATTTTAATCTCATATCCGGTAAGGGCATTAAATACATAATTTCCATTAAAAACAGTATTTCGTTCTATTTTATCGTAACCAGTATATTTTGAATCGAAAATTGAAGAAGTAAAAAGAAAATAGAATCCTTTGCTCAAGAATTTTTCAATTGTTAACTCAACTCCATAGTTTTTTCCTGTTCCACTGTTTATAAGGCTATCGTTCATATTGATTGTGAAAAAATCGCCATCGTTTAAATTTGAAAATTCAGGGTGACTTTCCAAAACTGGAATATCTGTCAAATATTGATAATATGTTTCAAATTTTATTCTGGAGTTTTTAATAGGTAAAAATTCATATCCAAGAACTACATGATTACTTTTCGAAAAATCTAAATCGTTATTAGTCTGTGTATATGAACCATCTGTCAATTCAGTTTCAAAGAAATAGACCATGCGTGGTTGCATTTGACTGTGCATTCCAGCACCTAAGTTTAATGAATGTTTTTCGTGGAAATTCCATTTAAGTCCAAGTCTGGGTTCAACTGTTTGTGAGCTATTTAACGTAAATAATTGATAATGCACACCTGAATAAAGTGTCAATAAATTGGTAAATTTATGTTGCCATTCAATAAAAGACTGGAACAAACCTAATTGACCTACACTATTTAAACGAGTTAGAAACATTGTAGCTCCGGGAATCATAAAACTATCAACATAATTTATATTGTATAAGTCGAAAGAAGTTCCTAATGCAATATTATTTTTGGAGTTAAATTTTTTATGAATATTTGATGATAAAACATATTTTATTTCGCTGGAATAAGCTCTGTAATATGGATTTTTAACTTCAAAATCGTTATCAACAGAATCAACTTCGGTTGCATTATAAACTCCCTGAACGGAGAAATTTGTTTTTATCCGAGTCGATTCATTAAAAAAATAAAGATGAGATAAAATAACTGTTCCCATATCAGAAGCAAACTTTGTGTTTGTGCTGGATAAACCAAACGACCAGTCGCCGGAATCTTTCTTGCTTTCAAATAATTCGATATAACTTATTCCTCCAATTCCAGTTAAAGTGAATTTTCCCATTTTTTTTGTTGGAATGTCAACTTTAAACGATAAATCCTGATATTGCGGAATGCTTGCACCAGTTCCTAAATTAATTCCGATAGCATGAAAAAAACCAAGTGTAGAATATCTGTAATTCGCTAAATACGAAGCTTTACTATTTTTTGAAAATGGACCTTCGGCTCCAAGTTCAAATCCATTAAATCCTATTTGTCCAATAAATTCATGCTTTTCGTTATTTCCAGTACGCATTTTTAAATCGAATGCACCAGATAGAGCATTGCCATACTCAGCAGGAAAAGCTCCAGTAAAAAAGTCTGAATTAGTTAATAAATTATTGTTTAA
>MEND01000009.1 GCA_001768975.1 Bacteroidetes bacterium GWA2_31_9
CCTTTTTTTTGAATTACAAAATTTCAAAGAACTCTTTTTTTATTAATTTTCAATATTTTATCTACTTTTGCTTAACTAAACGACATTGATTCATAATTCCTTAATTCTTCAATTCCTTCATTCCTTAATTCTTCAATTCCTTCATTCCTTAATTCTTCAATTCCTTCATTCCTTAATTCTTTAATTCTTTAATTCCTTCATTTTCTCAGTCAATTCCAAACCAATATATTCCAAACTTTCGCCTTTATCGAATGGAGATAAAAGAATTAGATTATTTTCTGTAAGTCCATTTTTGACAATTATTTGATTATCGTTTGATTCTCCAACAATTACAACTTGTTTGATTGTAGAAAAACCATCTTTTTTGAAAACATATTTTATGCTGTCATTTTGATGAAGTGATTCGAGTGGAATAAACAACACATCATCGAATGAAGAAACAGATATTGAGTTGCTTGTGGTCATAGATGGACGAAGTGTTGTGTCAGTTTCGTTTAATTTTATTGTAACTTCAAATACTTTTGCATCGCTATTTGGCAATTGCTCTCCAACATTTGCAACTTCAGTTATTTTTCCTGTAAATTTTTTATCAGGAAATGCATCAACACCCAACTCAACATCCTGCCCAACCTTAACTTTACTTATATCAATTTCATTAACATAAGTCTTTGAAATCATTGACGATAAATCGGGAAGAGTAGCAACTACATTATTCCATGGACTTATTGAAGAACCAACTTTTCGTTTTGCTCCGCCCCACTCTTTCATGTAAATAACCATTCCACCTTTTGGAGCATTTACAATAAATTCGTCTTGAATTTTGATTAAGTCTTCTTGCTTTCTGGTTTGTACATCTCTATTTGCAGCAACTTCATCCATTTTTGCAACTGCTTGCTCAACTTTTAATTTATAATTTTTAACAGCTTGCTCATAAGTTCGTTCAGCTTTTTCTAAACTTATACTATTTTGCCTAATTGTTGCCGGTGGTTCAAATTTTGATTGGTCTAAAGTAATTTGGGCTTCTTCTTTTGCATATTTTAAATTAATTAATTCGTCTCTTGCATTTCGTAGCTCCAATGTAGTATCAAGCTGAGTTTTAATGTACTGTGATTCCATTTTTTGAAGTTCACTTTCAACGTCTTTAAGTTTGCTTTCTACCTCGGCACGGTCAAGTGTTGCGACATAATCGCCAGAATCAACAATACTTCCTTCAGGAATTAAATCAGTAATTTTGACATCATAAATCCACAAACGTTGAAGACCAGATGGACCAATTATTTTTTCAGAATTTTCGGCTTGAAGCTCTCCTGTTGTAGTTACTTTGATATTAAATTTACCTTTTTCAACTTTAACTTCAATTTCTTTAGTACCTGAATCGCTTTCAGAATTATTAAAAAACAGAAAATAAACGATTGTAATTACTACAACTCCTATAATTGCATATAAATACTTTTTTTGCATTATTCATCATTTGAAAGTTGGCAAATATAGTAAAATAATATATTGCTAAAACGTTTAATTGTTTGAAGTTTGAGGTTTGAGGTTTGAAGTTATACTTTGCATGGTGTAAATTTGTACATTTCAGCTAAAAATTTTAGTTATTTGTTTTTAGTTACTTAGTTTTGGTTTTTTACCCTTTTAAATAGTTTCTAATTTGTAGCTGTATGTCTAATTTTAATGATATTTAATAGGGTGAAGTTTCTTGCTATGGGTATTTAGTCTGCAACAGTGCGAACTAACAAACCATCGAAACAATACTAAAAACCGATAAAACTATAACTAAAAACCAACGAACCTTAAACTATAAAATGCACGACTTGTCCCGATTTTTTCATCGGGAAATTTATCCCATTTGAAGTTATAAACTATTAAACCTATAAACTCATAAACCAATCAACGTATCAACTCATAAACCAATCAACGTATAAACTCATAAACAATTAAACTTATAAACTCATAAACTATTAAACCTATAAACTCATAAACCAATCAACTTATAAACTCATAAACAATTAAACTTATAAACTTATCAACACAAACTCATAAACCAATTAAACTTACAAAAACATGTTCTACATCACTTTTTTTTCAAAAACAACTTCCGTTGCAAGAGCCTTATAATAAGCCAATTACTTATTATAATTATTGTATCAAATTTTATTATTAATCAAAACCATTAAAAATGTCAGTTTTTTCACATATTTTTAACATCTTTTTAAGTAAATTTTTAAGTAATTTAGACAACTAAATCAGTGAATTATCGTCATAGTCGTATGAAAATCAAATTAATAAAATTATGTTAAAAAAATATTCCCTTTTAATTTTTATTGTTCTTTTTATTCCATTTCAAATATTCGCTCAACTTTTTGACCCTGACTATCTTATGGATAACAATAATACAGAAACAACTTGTGCAGGCTATTTTTATGATAGCGGAGGAAGTGGCGATAATATTAATTTACTATTGGTCTGTATTCAGGGTTCATATAGCAACAATGAAGATTATACTAAAACATTTTGCTCTAACAATTCTGATAATTTAATGTTTGCATTTGATTTACTCGAAATTGTTGGTTCAGATTATTTAAAAGTCTATGATGGTCCAAACACTGCCTCACCTCTTATATACAATCTTGTTTCAGGAAGTCCTATTCCATCAATTATTTCTTCAGGGACTTGTTTAACATTTGTTTTTCATTCAGGAGATAATGGAACTGTCGGATGGCCAGCCTCATGTGATGATGGAGGAAATTTCTCTGCTACAATTAGTTGCGTCCAAATTTATCCTATTAATCAAGGTGGTACTGTAACAACTTGCGGAGGATATTTTACAGATTCGGGAAATATGTCAGGAAACTATTCTGCTAACGAAGACTACACTATAACTTTTTGTCCAAATTCATGGAATTGCGTAAAATTGAATTTTTCTCAGCTTAATTTAGGTGCAGGAGACCAATTAGATTTTTTTAATGGAACCACAGCAACTGGCTCTCCAATAGCAACATTAACAAGTGCATCTTCTATTCCTCCTTTGGGCATAGGCTCTGACGATGGACAATGCTTAACGATTCATTTTACCTCAGATGGTGCAACTCAAGGCACAGGCTGGATTGCAAGTGTATTTTGCCCTCCAACATGTGGAACAGCTCCTCCTTGTGCAAGTAATCCTGCTGCTGACAATCAATGTATTACTGCTACCCCAATTTGCAATTTAGAAGGCTTTTGTGGCAACACAAGCTCTGCATACAACAGTATCGACCATAATGGAGAGGATTGGAATAATATTTCTGGTTTAATGGATGATTTCTGCGGTTCTATCGAAAATAATTCGTGGTTATCATTTGTGGCAGAAGAAAATAGTGCTACTCTCAATGTTTGGACATATAACTGTCAAAATGACGCTGGTGTTCAGATGCAAATTTATCAAACATCAGATTGTCAAGATTTTATTCCTTATTCAAATTGCGTTAGTGTTGGTTCTCCTACTGATTTTGTAATTCAGGCTTATGACTTAGTTCCAGGTCAAACTTATTATTTGATGATTGATGGTTATGCTGGAGATATTTGTGATTATACAATTTCAGTAGGTTCTGGTATATCAGTTGGGGCACAAATTACACCTAATCAAACTATATGTGAAGGAAATACTGCTAATATTGCCATTGATGGAGTTTCAAGTGGAGCAACATATACATGGAGTTCTAATCCAGTTGATCCATTATTAGAAGACTATGGAAGTTACATACTTACAACACCATTAGTTAACACTCAATATTCAGTAACTGTTACAGGTCAATCGGCTAATCCTTTATGTGGTCCTATCAATGAAGTGTTTTACACAACTGTTAATGTTGCACCAAGTACAGATCCAGCATGTCAGGAATATGTAACTTGTGAAATTAACCCAACAATTTCGGCAACATCTATTTGTGAAGGCGACGTTGTAACTCTATCAGCCACAGGAGATATTAACATTACTTTAATGGCTAATGATTTTAACAATGGAAATGTCGGTGTTGGTTGGGCATCAACTGTACAAGCAACATTTACAAATCCGTGTGGTGCCGGACCTGATGGAAGTACTTGTTTATGGATGGGAGCCGCATCGCCAGCACCAAGAAACTTAACATCAATCGACTACGACGTTCAGTACGGTGGTGAAATAAAATTTTATCTTCGATATTCTGAACAAGGTGATGCCTCTCCATGCGAAGGACCAGATGAAATTGATGAAGGAATTACATTACAATATTCAACAAATTATGGAGCTTCATGGAGTTCTATTGCGTACTTCAGACCCTCGGGCGTAGTTGAATATAACGGAAATATTTACCAAGGACAATCTACACTCGATGCTTCTGGACCTACTGCATTTACAACTTGGGCACAATACACTTTTCCAATTCCGGTAGCAGCTCAAACCACTACCTCAAGATTCAGATGGATTCAAGAAGTAAGTACAGATTTCGCTTATGATCACTGGGGCTTGGATAGTATTTTTATAAGTACTCCGCCTCCAGGTGTTGAGATAAATTGGACTTCAGATCCTGTAGGCTTAACTTTTACTGGCTCAAATCCTCCAGACCAATATCCAACAACGACTACAATGTATTATGCAACTATTAGTGATCCATTAGGACATTCTTGTATTGATTCTGTAAAAGTAATAGTGAATCCAAACCCAACTGCAAATTTCACAATTACACAACCTTTATGTAGTGATGCATCTAGTACAGTTACATTTACTGGTTCTTATAGTCCTACAACGGTTTTCGTTTGGGATTTTGATGGAGGAGCTGGAAACCCTGGTACTGGAGTTGGACCTCATTCTGTAACTTGGGCAACATCTGGGAGTAAAACAGTGAGTGTTACTGTTACAGACTCTGGCGGTTGTACAAATGATACTTCATTTTCAATAACTGTACCTGAGCCATTAGCTTTAGACTCAAGTTTTTCTGTAAATGTTTTATGTTACGGACAAAATACTGGTAGCATAAGTGTTTATGCTTCGGGTGGAACTGGGCAGATTTTATATTCAATATCAGGACCAACTCAAACAAACGGCATTTTCTCAAACTTAGTAGCTGGTACATATACTGTAACAGTATCTGATGCAAACTCTTGCACAATTAATACTAATCCTATAATAATTACACAACCAACAGCAGCATTGGATTTGAGTGTTAATTCAGGAGATACTATATGTGCAGGAAATCCATATAATATTATAGCAAGTTGCAGTGGAGGAACTGCTCCTTACACATATACATGGAAAGATGGTACTGGAACAGTTATTGGTGGAAATAATTTTTCATTAACAGTTTCTCCAAATAATACAAGTAATTACTATGTTAATGTTATAGACGCAAATAATTGTGCAATTGGACCTGTTGTTTCAACATTAAAAGTAAGTCCACCAATATCAATTTCATATACAATCCAAAATGTAAGATGCAAAGGAGAAAAAAATGGACAAATTACTTTTAATGCAATTGGTGGAGTTCCTCCTTTTACCTATACCGATCCTGCAAATAATTGGACTGCATCAATGAATATTGTTGACAGCTTATATGCAGGTATATATCCTGTTCACATTGAAGATTCATGGGGTTGCCCTCCAAAAGATACCATTTTCATCATTACAGAACCTCTTGCACTAACATATACAACAAATAGTGTTGATGCAGAATGTTTTGGAAAACCTGATGGAATAATTTATGTAAATGTAACACAAGGAACAGGAACATTTCCATACAGTTACAATTGGTCTAATGGTGGTTCTACTACTGACTCATTAGTAGCTGGTGTAGGAAGATACTATTTTACTGTTACCGATTCTCATGGTTGTCAAATATCTGGTAATGATTCTATAAAACAACCTACACCCGTTGTTTTAACGACTACTTCTCACTCAGAGAGAATTTGTAAAGGTCAAACTATTACTTTAGACGCTTCTGCTTATGGAGGGACTCCACCTCGTTCATTTACTTGGATTTGGACTTCTCCTGAAGATTCTGTATTACATGTGAGTTATGGAACAAATTTATCAGTATCACCGAGTCTAACTACAAACTATTCTCTTTCTGTAAAAGACTTTAATGAATGCATTAGCAATACAAATGCTACTATAACAGTTATAGTTAATCCAGATATCACTGCGGAAGTATTTCCTACTAAACAAAAAATCTGTCCGGGAGATTCTGTTTTAGTAAATACTGTAATTTCGGGAGGCAATAGTGGTCCATACTTATGCACATTGCAAGATGGAACGGTTGTTACTGAGAATTTCTATATTTATCCTGAAGGACAAGACACAATTATAAATTATACATTCACAGCAAAAGATTTATGTGGTTCGCCAAAAGATACCGATTATTTCACAATTCAAATTTATGCTTTACCTCCTGTTACATTAAGTGCTGACACTTTTAATGGTTGTCAACCTCTTAAAGTTACGTTTATTGATTCGAGTGAATTTATTGGTCAAACATATTTCTGGACATTTACCAATACTGCTGCAAATGTAAATTCATTCTCATATTCAAAAAATCCTACAATTAATTTTACAGAAGCCGGAGTATATGATGTAACTCTAATCGCAACATCAATTGAAGGTTGTAAAGATTCAGTAACAATTGAGGATATGATTACAGTTTATCCAAATCCAAAATCTGAATTTAATGTTGATCCTCAATTTCAATCAATAATTAATCCTATTTTCTATTTTCAAAATTTGTCATCAACCACATACTTATGTTCGTGGGATTTTGGTGATGACGGAAACTCAAATGAAATAAATACAGTTCATACTTATGAAAATGTGCCGGAAAGTTATATAGTAGAATTATTAGTTGAAACCGAAAAAGGTTGTAAAGATTCTTCTACAGTAACTATATTTGTTAAAGATGAATATACCTTTTATGCACCAACTGCATTTAGTCCGGATAATGATGGAATAAATGATTTGTTTTTTGTATCCGGAAGTGGAATTGATCCAAAGTTTTTCCATTTAATAATTTATGACAGATGGGGTGAAATTATTTATGAAACAAAATCATATAATCCGGAAAATCTAAAACAATATGGATGGGATGGTAGTGTTAAAGGTCTTAAAAAAGCAGAAGTTGGAACATACACTTGGCTTTGTACTTATAAAAATCTAAATGGCGAGGAACGACAACAAGCTGGACCTATTACGATTATTAGGTAGTTTTGACTATTAATTTAGTATTTAATATTATTTTATTTAAAAAATGAAATGAAAAAAACACATGTTTTTACTAAAACCGTTATGGTTTTAATTCTATGTTTTACTTTCAATAAAGTAAATTCTCAGGATATTCAGTTAGATAGTTTGGCATATCGGTATTTCTCACAAGAACAAATAGATACAATGTCTTCTAAATTTATTTTAGTGCAGAATTATCTAATAAAATATTCTTGGAATATTTACAGACGATGGGATAAGCAACGAGATACAATTGTTGAATTTAACAGGGACACAGTTGATATAAGACCTTATTTAAATGCACGAAAAGAAAATAAACCAAGCTATATTTATAATGCTTACCCAGGATTGGTTATTGAATTAGATTCAAAGTCTGCAATTAGAAATAAAATATTACAAATATATTCCGAAAATTAAATCACTTAAATGAAACATTTTACAATTATCTTAGTTTTTTGTCTTCTTAGTTTTAAAATATTTTCACAGAACTATAATATTGGAGATAGTCGCATAATTAATACTTGTAAAGCTAATTTCTATGATGCAGGAGGAATAACTGGTTCTGCAGGTTATAATAATAAGTTAACAACAATTACTTCGTCTGATAATAATTGTGTAAGTGTTCTTTTTCAATCATTTGACCTAGGTTTTGGTGCTGAATTGAAAATTTATGAGGGCAATAGTCCTGACAATGGAATTGTATTAGGGACGTATAGTGGAACCAATATTCCTCCAGTTTTTATTGCCAGTGAAATTACTTTTGAATATATCCCACCAATTTTTAATACAGGATTTATTCCAGGCTGGGAAGCATCAATAAAATGTGTAGATTGTTCTACAGGGCAATTAAGAACTGACCCTGCAAGCGATTGTATAGGAGCAATCCCTCTCTGTAGTAATAACACTGTTATTGTTTCTGTTAATCAATATAATGATACTGGAAACGATAACGATGATACAGGTAATTGTTTTTCTGGAACAGGTAATGGTGGTTCGGTTTGGTACACATTTAGCCCACAATCTACTGGAAATCTTGATTTTTCAATTAGTCCCGATGGAAGTACCGACTATGATTATGTTCTTTATGATGCAACAAATGGATGCAATAATCTTCAGGAAATGAGTTGTAATTTTTCGGCTACTTATGGTACAACAGGTATAACAACTAATTCTTCTGATTATCAAAATTCTTATTCAAGCTGTGGTGGTTCAAGTTATTATAGTGCACCTTCTGATTGTGGAGTATGGAACGAAGCCGAAGCTGTAAATGTTAACAATACTTATATGCTAATGGTTAACTTTTATGGAGGTTCTAATGATGGTTTTACTCTGCAATTTCAAAACGACCCAAGTACTGTTCCAATTACCGACAACAAACCTCCAACCTTTGCCAATGTAACTCAGCCAACATGTAATGGAAGCCAAATTCACGTAGATTTTTCTGAAAATATAGATTGCACTACTTTACAAGCAAGTGATTTTACTATTGCGGGTTACACTATTTCTTTTGCAAGTACAGGTTGTGTTAACGGAATTACAAATGATGTTTATTTAAATATAAATCCTGTTTTACCTCCGGGCACATATAATTTACACGGACAAGATATGTCTGATATGTGTGGTAATTTACTAAACGATGATTTTTCATTTACTATAGCAAATACACCAGTTACCGTAAGCATTACAGGTTCAGACTTTTGTGCAGGTAGTTCGACAACATTAACCACAACTACTACAGGTACAGGTCTATCTTATTCTTGGAATAATACAGCAACTACTTCTTCAATAACAGTAAACAGTGGAGGAAACTATTGTGTTACAGTTACTGATGCTTGTGCTCAATCGGCTAATGACTGTATAAACATTAATGCATTACCTGCACCTTCTATTTCAACTTCTGTAACATGCACAGGCGGTGGAAGTAGTGCAACTCTTGATATGACAGGTTGTACAGGAACTCCAGAGTGGTTCAAGTGGGATGAAGTATGCACTACTGAATGTTTAGGTGTTATTGTTTTCGGAAACTGTATTGGAACATGGGTTACATTATGTGATTACGAATGGGTTAGCATTGGAAATACAGCCTCTGTTTCTGTAAGTTCACCATTCTTTTCTCAATATATGGCTCAATGTACCGCTGGAAATGGTTGTATTGACCAAGAAGTTGTTACAGTTTCATGTGCTCCAAGTTTAAGCGTAACAGTTAATTCAGCATCAATTTGTGCAGGAAATTGTACCAATATTTCTGCAACAGTTTCGGGAGGAACTTCACCTTTTTCATATTCATGGAATCCGGGTACATTATCAGGTGCAGGACCAAATAACGTTTGCCCTTCTGGAACAACAACATATTCTGTTACAGTAACTGATGCAACTTCTGCCACTGCAACTGCTTCAGGAACTGTAACGGTAAATAATCCACCAATTGTTAATGCTGGATTAGATGTTGATATTTGTAGCAATGATAATACAACTTTAACAGCATCAGGAGCATCATCATATATTTGGGATAATGGATTAGGAGCTGGAGCATCTCATATTGTTTCTCCTTCTTCTTCAACAACATATACAGTAACAGGAACTGATGCTAATAGTTGTACTGATATTGATCAGGTTACAATTACTGTGAATAACGAACCAACTCCAACTATATCCGGATCTTTAACATTCTGTCCCGGATTTTCTACAACTCTAACTGCAAGTGCAAGTGTTTCATACTTATGGACTGGAGGTTCAACTGCTCAGACATTGGTTGTTTCTTCTGCAGGCACATACAGCGTAACTGTAACTGATGGAAATGGATGTACTGGAACTACTTCTGTTGTTGTTTCTCAAAATGCTACTCTTTCTCCTTCTATTTCTGGTGTTCTTGCTATTTGCTCAGGAAATGCAACAACTCTTGACGCTGGTACATATACTTCTTATTTATGGTCTCCAGGAGGAGAAACTTCTCAAACTATTTCGGTTTCAGCTACTGGAACATATTCTGTTACTGTATTTGATGGCGGATGTTCTGGATTTACCAGTGTTAATGTTAATGCTTATTCAAATCCTACACCCACAATTACAGGCACTTTGACATATTGTGCAGGCTCAAATACAACGCTTGATGCTGGAGCATACACAAGCTATTTATGGTCAACCACAGCAACAACACAAACCGTTGATGTAACAACAGCCAATAATCCTGTATCAGTTACAGTTACGGACGGAAACAGTTGCTCAGGAACAGATTCAGAAAGCGTAACAGAAAATGC
>MEND01000010.1:0-10207 GCA_001768975.1 Bacteroidetes bacterium GWA2_31_9
TGTGAAACAAATTTGTGTAAATTAGTGTAATCTGTGGCAAAAATCAAAAACATTAAGCTAGTCAATATCAGGCAAATACTAAAATATAAACACATGAAAAAAGTATTAATTCTTGGAAGCGGATTTGCAGGAATACAAGCTGCAATTGAATTACAAAAGCAAAACAAATTTGAAGTAACAGTCATTTCTGATAGAGATTACATGTATATTTATCCAATATCTATTTGGGTTCCAGTTCAAATGATTGAGTTTGAAAATGTAAAAGTGCCACTTACTGATATTCAGAAAAAATATCCATTTAACATAATAATCGATTCTGTAAAAGAAATTCACACTTTCGAGCAGTCGGTAATTTGCGAAAAGCAAACTCTTTACTACGACTATTTAATTGTTGCATTTGGTGCAGAAAAAATGAAACATAAAGGAATTGAAAATACTTTATCAATATGCGGAAAGCCCGAAATAGCAGTTAGTATTCGTAATCAATTAACAGAATTGATTGAGCAAGGACATGGAAAAATCGCAATTGGATTTGGAGGCAATCCCAAAGATAAATCGGATTTGGTAACCAAATATAGATTGTGTATATTTGCAGAAAAAAAATTATGAATTGTCCAAAATGCAAATCTGAAAAAAAGGTCAAGAATGGAGTATTGAAAGGAATACAGCGTTACAAATGTAAGAATTGCGGTTTTAATTTTACAGTAGAATACAAATCTACAGCAAAGTCAATTGATAAAAAGAAATTTGGATTAATGTTGTATTTAGAAGGTTTAGGATTTCAGTCCATATCACGATTGTTAGAAGTAAGCCATGTAGCTGTAATAAAATGGATAAAAAAATATGGCGAGCAGCTAAAAGAATTAAAAAGTGAAAAACCGAGCAGGATTATAGAGCTTGATGAGATGCATAGCTATGTCAGTTCAAAAAAAACTATAGATGGATTTGGACTGCTGTTGATAGAGAGGGAAGACGTTTCATTGATTTCGTTATTGGGGACAGAAGCACCAAGACAGGACAAAAGCTATGGGACAAAATTGAGCACATTGAAAAAGAAAAAGTAGTGTCAGATTATTGGAAATCATATAATGAAATTGTGCCTAAAGAATTGTTGATTCAAAGCAAGAAAGAGACTTATACGGTTGAAAGCTATAATAGCATTTTAAGACATTTCTTGGCGAGATTTAGACGCAAATCCAAGTGTTATTCAAAAAGCGAAGAAATGATGAAGTATTCAATTGCATTGTTAATTGCAAAAAGAAATAATGATTTATCTATACTTAGTTACTAATGCCGATAAATCAGCAGTTCGTGGTGGACCAGCTTTTGAGTTAATGTTCAATATTCACAATTATCTGAAAAAGAAAGGAATCCGCCAGAGTTTTGAACTTACATTTTTTGCTCCAATGGAAGAACCTGGTGCTAGAATGGGAAAAAATGCACTTTCGATGCTAGATAAAATGCTAAAAAAATATAATATCAAAAAGCATTTAGGAAAAAAAATTAAAGAGTTTTCCAGCGAAGCAATTGTTTTTGAAGATGATTCAAAGCTAATCGCTGACTTAATTCTGTTTATTCCAGCTGCAAATGGACACAGTGTTTTGACAAATTCTGATTTACCATTATCCGAAGCAGGATTCATTAAGATTGATGATTCAGGCTTGGTTTCAGGATTTACAAATGTTTTTGCAATTGGCGATATAGCTGCGTTGGAAGGACCCGAATGGACTGCTAAACAAGGACATATTGCTGAACTTATGGGTCGAAATGCAGCATTTAATATTTCTGAAATTGAGAAAGGGAGTTCAAAACGCAAAGGTTATCAGGAGCATTTGAATATCTTATGCGTTATGGATACTGGCGATGGTGCTGCTTTTGTGTTCAGAAACGACAAAAAAGCATTTATGTTACCTATGCCGATTTTTGGTCATTGGCTAAAACAAGGTTGGGGAAAGTATGCTAAAATGACAAAAGTTGGAAAATTTCCACGTATTCCGGGAATGTAAAAAACACTCAACTACATCTAATTATGGCAATAAAAAATAAAAATCACTGGTACGATGGTTGGTTTTACGACAAACTAATTGCTCCTAATCAAGTTCCATTTTTTAATCAGATTGTCAGCTTTATTGAACCAGATTCAACGGTTATTGATGTTGGTTGTGGAACAGGATTTTTTAGTTTTTTTGCTTCTTTTAAAATAAAATCGATTTTAGGAATTGATTTGTCAATAAGAAATATTAATCAGGCAAATAAAAATCTCTCCAATAATCCTAACAACAAATTGTCGTTTCAACATACATCGCTACAAAAAATTGCAAAAAATAGAACAGAAAAATTTGATTATGCAATATTATCGTTTGTAATTCACGAAATTGGTGAAAAAGATAGAGTTGAAATGCTGAACGATTTGGCTTCAATAGCCGATAAAATAATTATTTCGGAATACTTATTCCCACGACCTAAAAACTTTGGCGGAAAACTAACACGTTTAATTGAATTTTTTGCAGGAATTGAGCATTACAGAAATTATAAAAACTTTATGGCAAAAGGTGGAATACAAAGTCTTGCAGAAAAAGCAGGGCTGAAAATTATTTCTGAAATTAAAAACACAAATAGAGCAAATTACATTGCTGTTTTAGCTCAAAATAAATTATGACAGATTTAAAACAACAATTCCCCCTTTAAAATGGTGGTTAGAGGAATTATTGCTTCTACGTAGCGAAAATCTGCGAAAAAAATCTGTGTAAATAAGTGCAATCTGTGGCAAAAACAAAAACAAAAATTAATCTATCCCAAATACATATAGAAATAAAAAATACATGAAAAAAATATCACATTTTCTTATCTCAAAACGAACCATTTTCTTAGCTATAATCGGAGTTTTAATGTATATAGCAATTTCCAGATATAACATTTCGTTATGGTACATTTTGATTTTTGGAGTTATTACAGGAGTAGTTTTCGGAAAAGTATTTTGTCGCTGGCTTTGCCCTATGGGATTTTTAATGGAAATAGTAATGAGCCTTAATCCAGATGGCAAATTTTCGCAAATGTATCAATACCATAAGCTTGGTTGCCCTATTGCATGGATTTCGGGTTATTTAAATAAGTTTTCAATATTTAAAATAAAGCTGAATATCGACACCTGTAAAAACTGTGGTTTGTGCGATAAACAATGCTATATTTCTACTTTAGAACCTCAGAAATACAGCCTTTATAAAGAAACTAAAATCAACCCCGGAAATTCATACTCTTGCTCAAAATGCCTAAAATGTGTTGAGGTTTGTCCGAATGGAAGTTTGGGATACCGAGTGAAGTAATTGAAATAAAAAAAGAGTGGATAATTTCTTACCCACTCTTTTACTAATCAAAAAAACAATTAAAATTTATTTTGAAGCAACTAAATCGTATTCCATTATTTGTGATGAACTAAATGTTGTCATGCTTTTTGAAACCATAATATCATATATCATTCCGTTTGCACCATAAAGAACTGATTTTGCATCATATCCTAATAAACGTAAGTAGGCTGTAACAAATGCACTTGTTTGACCAGTGTAACAATAAACCGCAATAGGTTTATTTGTAGGTAATGTTTTTAAATCAACATCTAGCTTTAAGCTTTCTTTTGGAGTATATTGAATTGCACCAGAAACATGACCTGGGTCTGAGTAATGAGCAGCTGACCAATAATTTACAATGTAATAGTTAGTAAGATTTGCAAATAATGTCTGACCAGAAACAGTAGCAGGTGTAAAGCCTTCTGTAAATAAAGCAGATACTCTTGCTTCAAGTATTTCTTGTCCTGTAGTTTTTGATGTACTTAATGTTGGTAAACTTCCTAAAGCAGCTTTATCAGTTGAAGTTGCAGTAAATTGAGACGCATAAGTATTTCCAGTTGAAATTGCTGTATTCCACTTACTTGCAGTAGCCGAATTCCATGAGCACATTCCCCATTTCAAGGTAAAAACTTTATCGTATCCTAATAAACGCAATAAACTAGTTGCATATCCAGCAGTTTGCCCAGTGTAACAAACCATTGCAATTTTTTCATAAGCACTTAAATCAGTAGCTTTAATATGAGTTAAAACATCAGCTAATGTAATGTTGTGAGCATTATTAATATGACCAGTTGCGAAATCAGCAGCCGAACGAATATCGATAATGTAAACCTTATTTAATAAGTTTAATGAATTTACATCAGTAGCAGTAATCATTGTTGGTAAATCGGTATTTACAAAATCTTTTCCAGCAGGCGAAGAGCTTGATTCAAGGTATTTAACCAATACTTCTGATTCATTAACTGTTACAGTAGGTGTTTCAACTGGAGTAACCGGATCATCTTTTTTACATGAAGTTACAAACAAGAATGCAATTAAAATACTTGTAGCAAAAAACTTAAAATGTTTCATAATTTTTCTTTTTTTTAGTTATTAATTTATATAGATACTTTGTTAATTTGTCCAACTAGCAGGGAGTTTTCCATCAACACAAATTGGTGTTGTTGCATTTATTTCCCAATCTAATAGATCGTCTGTGAATAAATAGAGATTTTTATTAATTAATGTTCCTCCTTCATTTCTTATGTGACAATTATAGCTACAACTTTTGCCGGTTTCAACCTGAGTTCTTGTTGTCCACCTTAGAATATTGTGAGGTGAAGTATAATTGTAAGTAGGAAATGCTTCAAAAGTAGCGTATTGAGCAACACCATAGTCTTGCCAGTTATCAGGTGCAGCAAGTGTTCTTCTTATAAGTGTAAAGTCAAATCCTGCTTTTATATTTGGAATAGGATTAGCCGCTATTTTGAAATCCAAGTAAGCTGGAATTCTTGCACCAGCTCCACTTTTATTTGTTCCAGGAATATGACAGCTTCCACAGTTATTATAATCTTGTGAATGACAAACTTGGCAATTAAAACTTGTAAAATGAGTGCTGTGATAAATATTGTTTGAAGCTATGCCAGTATGACAATCGCTACATTTTGGTAATTTTGAATAAGCATAGCGTTGTTCAACCTTAACTCCGTCACCGTGAAGCTCTTCTCCATTATGGCAATCAAGGCATTTATATCCTTGTTTTGTTAAATGTACATCTGGCTGAGTTCCTGATGCAACACCTAAATAGGCGTGACCTCCTCTTGAAACGTGGCAAGTAACACAAATGTTAAGCATATCAGGAGTTTTAGTAAAACTGTGTCCTTTTGATAATCCACCTCCACCGGTTGCGGGTCTTACTATATGACAATTCCCACATGTTCCATGACAAATAGAACAGTTTTTATTATATCCTTCGATTTGATGTTGAGGAAGTTGGTCGAAATCATCAGGCCCACTTAAACCATTTCGCATTGTCACTTTTCTTTTTTGACCAATTCCATTATGTATAGATGTTTTGAAATTATTTACAATTTGCTGATGGCAATTGCCACATTTTTCTTCATAATATAAAGATGGATGCGAAATAAAAGTTCCGGAATGTGCAGCTGATTTATCATCAGTATTTCCAACTCCATTGTGACAACCGACACAACCAACCGTATAATGTGTAGAGTTTTTATAATCCTGAAAACCTTCTCCTCCCATATAAACTCTATCATATGGCTCATAATATGGTGACTCTCCACCACATCCTCCTGCGGTTGTTACAGTATCAGGTGAAAATACTTTTTGTAAATAAGCATAATCTGTATGACAACCTTCACAACTTGCATGACTATTAACAATTGGTTGTTCAACTTCTGTCTCGGTTTTCTTTTTACAAGAAATAATTGTAATTGCAAAAACAAATACAATAATGATTGTGCGAATATTAATATCAGATATTTTCATAAAAACATGTTTAATTTATTGTCAACAAAGTTATTTATCATAATGCTTAATCTTTCTGAATTCTATATGACTTGCCTACGGAATTATTTTACCATCTGCACGGGATAAAGCGAACCCAAATCAACTTAATTCTTGATGTGTGTTATAGAATATGTCATTTGTGGTCAATAATCCCTATTTCTCCTTTGAAAATTGACTAATATTGTGTTGATTTGTAATATGTTAATCAAACATATAATAAGTTACATTTATAAATATGGATTCTAGTCAGTTAACAGGTTGTACTATAAGTTTATCGCAGTGTAGTTGTTTTAATAAACTTAATGCTGATGAGATTAAGCTCTTAAATGATAACTCTGTAATTGTTAGATATAAAAAAGGTGAAGTAATTTGCAAACAAGGCAGTTTAGTTTCTCAGATTTTATATATGGTTAAAGGATTAGCAAAAGTTTATATTGAAAGCGATGAGCGTTCACTTATTTTAAAAATGATTCCTGACGAGAATTTATTTGGTCTTGATTCTATTTCAGAAACCAACAATAAAGTTCCATATTCTGTTTCTGCATATATTGATTCTGATGTAAAACAAATAGATTTGGCAACATTCAGAACTGTTTTGTCTCAAAATGCTGAATTTGCTATGGAGATTATTAACATTTTAAATTCAAATAATTTACAAATTTCAGGACGATTTTTTTGTTTGACTCACAAACAATCTTATGGAAGACTCGCAGATACATTACTTTGTTTTGCCAATAGAATTTTTTACAGCGATAATTTTGACATACCTATTTCAAGACAAGATCTTGCAGATATTTCTGGTCTAAGTGCCGAAACAGTAGTTCGTATGTTAAAGAAATTTACTCAAGAAGGATTACTTTCGATAAATGGCAAAAACTTTAAAATACTAGACCTAAAAAAGTTAGAACAAATTAGCGATAAAGGTTAATTTGCAGATTCTAATATAATAATCAATCAAGTATCAGTTGGCAGAAATGTAAGTTAAATTTGTGAAAATAAGTTTGAGCAATTTTAAAATTGTTGAATAGAGAGAAACGCAAAAAACAATTAACATAAGTACTGAAAACAAAATAATAACTTACGACTTGATTTCGCCTTCAATATTTGCTAATTTTGAAAAACAAAGTTTGATCTTAAAAACATTGAAAAGTCGATTTAAATTTATTCTTTCCTCCTTAATTATACTTAGTCTTATAGGCTTTGGGTTGAATAGTATTATTTCTTGCCCCAGAGTAAAATCTATTAAGGAAACAGAATGGGTTAATACTAGCAATCTGAAAGGAAAGGTTACAAATTGTTTCTATTATAGTCGCTACTTAAATATCGCAGCTGAGCATTTGAATATAAAAACGTGGTCAAATGAGTACATTTTATATTACAATCAAAGCATAAATATTAAATTAATCTCTCAAATAAACAGGTTTTATGAGATTAGCCCAATTAATTTGTTAATTAATAAATCATATATTCCACGAAAATCCATTGAGTATCATTATGTTTCTTAGAAGATGACAGATTTGTTTACAAAACACTGTCTTTCAATTACAATTTTTTACGAAATAAGAAATATAATGTGCAATTCTTTACTCAAAAGGAAATGGATAAATCAAAAAATCAAAATTCCCTGCTTTTCAAAGGAATTAAATGCTTGTCAAAATGGGTTAGACGATCGATATTCATAATTTTCGCTGCATGTATGATAGGTCTTTCAAATGCATTTAATGACGAACAAAGGTGGATAAACAATACAAAGAACTTTAATCAGCAAGAACAAGTAAATGATGATGATATGAGCGATTAATAACGCACACACATGCTTAATAAATTATTTGATGCAGTGGTTTGCGTATTTTTGTTCTGCAGGTAATTGCATGTGAAAACACCTTGCTGCTAAATATTTCTGTATTAACTGTGGCACGGTTCTAAACCGTGTCACAGTTAGAAGTTTGCAGTATTTTCAGATTCTCCCTCAAAAAGATTGCATTACTTCGTAAATATTTCTTGCAATAATAAATTGTTTAATAATTTTAGATATTTTACTTTTGAATACTTAATTTTAATTAAACAACAATTTATTCCATTTTCAATATCAAACATATTATTTAAAAAAACTAAAGACTCGCTTTTAAAATGAAACTACTCCCCGTGAGACAATATGAATTTATTGTAGATTTTAGTGAAAGCGAAACAATTATTAGAATTAGTAAGCTTTGTAAGTTTTATGTTGATGGAAATATTTTTTATTCATCTCAATCTTTGTTGGGTTTTAATTTTGCATTCATAGAAGGTATTATAAAATCTAATAATAGTCAAACAACTGTTAGCATTAAGATTTCAATGCAATCTGTTTTAATAGCGTTTTTGATAATAATTTTAGGTTTTTGCTTATTATTTTTTATTGTTTCAATAGTTCAATCATTTTTAAAAAATCAAATTATTTGGGACGGGATATTTGGCTCAATAGGATTTAGTATTTTTGCTTATATATTTTATTATTCAATGTATGTCTCAGATGCTTCTTCTAAATTAGAAATATTGAAAAAGGCATTAAGGATAAGTTAAAAACGTTTTCATATATTTAGCAATCAATTTTAAATGAATTATTTGTGAAAAAAATTATTTCATACAACCTAAACGGCATAAGGGCTGCAATGAATAAAGGTCTTTGTGAATGGATAGAGCAGGAAAACCCCGATATGTTATGTTTTCAGGAGCTAAAAGCAATGCCCGACCAGTTTAACGAAGGCATTTTTCGTATGATGGGTTACGATTGCTACTGGAACTCAGCCGAACGCAAAGGTTATAGCGGAGTTGCAATTCTTACAAAAGAAAAACCTCAAAAAGTAACCATCGGATTAGGAAACGATCTTTATGATATCGAAGGAAGAGTAATTAGAGCCGATTTTAGGGACTTTTCGTTGATAAGTGTTTATGTTCCTTCTGGCACAATGGGAGACATCAGGCAGGATTTTAAAATGGATTTTCTCAATATTTTTTATAATCACTTGAATGAAGTTCGAAAAGAGCAACCAAATTTGATTGTCTCGGGCGATTACAACATTTGCCACAAACCAATTGATATTAATCATCCCGAAAGACATAATAATGTTTCCGGATTTTTGCCCGAAGAGCGAGAATGGGTCGATAAACTTACAAACAACGGTTTTGTTGACAGTTTCAGAGAATTTAATTCTGAACCAAATCAATATTCGTGGTGGAGCTATAGAGCTGGTGCAAGACAGAAAAATCTTGGCTGGCGTATTGATTATCACATGGTTTCTGAGCCAATTCGAGAAGCTTTGAAAAATGCCGCAATTCAACCCACAGCAATGCAATCTGATCATTGTCCGGTTTCTGTTGTGGTTGATTTATAAAATTGTTTGTAGTTAGTTGTTAAAGCGTAATGACTTTTTTTCAAAGGCTGAATTGTAGTGGTTTAAGTTGGTTTGTAAATTATTATACTTGAATCGGGATGAATTGTCGCATTTTTTCAAGTCCCTACGGCACTAAAAAACAACAAATCAAAATGTGGAAATTTATCCCATTTACAGTATAAATTGTTACGACTTATTTAATCCTAATTCCCAAAATCGAAATTAAAAAATGCAAAATTCTCAGATTTCAAACAATCGGTTTTATTTACTAGGCTTTATGGGCTCAGGAAAATCAACTGTTGGCAAAAGATTGGCAAATAAGTTGGGATTTAACTTTATCGATTTAGATAATTATATTGAAAAAAAACATTTTAAAACTGTTGCAAAAATATTTGAAACAGAAAGCGAGCAATCATTCAGATTATACGAAAAAGCTTGCCTTGAGGAAGTTTCTCAGTTCGAAAATGTAATTATTTCATGCGGTGGCGGAACTCCTTGCTTTTTCAATAATATGGAATTGATGAACGAAACTGGTCGAACAATTTATTTAAAACTAAGCCCTTTGATGCTAGTTAGTCGTTTAAGAAATTCAAAAAAAATAAATACTCGACCTCTGATTATGCACAAGTCAAAAGAGGAATTGACTGAATATGTGGAAAATACTTTAAATGTTAGAGAAGAATGTTATTTGAAATCGAAAATAATTGTTGATGCAAAGAACAAAAATATTTCAGAAATAATTGATTTGATAAAAATATCTGATACTGATTCCCAATAGTTTAAAAATTAGAAAGAAGAATACAACTAGTTTCGGTTCTTCCATTTAAAAGACTCTGTGAGATACAGAAACGAGTTCAGCATGTAATTCCAGAACTCCTTACCCATACAAGCAAAATGAATAAAGACAGAACATTAGTTCTGAAAAAAAAAACGGATATTTTTGTTTTTACATCAGACCTCACTAAAAATGTGTTTTAA
>MEND01000010.1:10229-10406 GCA_001768975.1 Bacteroidetes bacterium GWA2_31_9
AATTGAAACAAGCCATTTTAGAAAGTGAAAAATTAGCAGACATTTTTTTTAAGAACTGCGAAGCATGATGCCAATTCCTTATTGTTTGTGAGCTGTTTGAGCGAAGCCATAGGCGGAGTGAGTTCTCACAAACAAAGAGTTTTTGTTACTTTTTTCGATAAAAAAGTAAAAGAAAAA
>MEND01000011.1:0-5514 GCA_001768975.1 Bacteroidetes bacterium GWA2_31_9
ATACCGGAATTTCTTTTTCTGCAATCGGGCGAGCATTAGGTCATAAAGTAACTATATTTATGCCCAACTGGATGAGTATGGAACGAATAAACCTTATCAGAAGTCTTGGTGCCGAAATTACACTTATTACTCACGAAGAAGGCGGATTTAAAGGCAGTATAAGAAGATCAGAAGAAATGGCTGAACGTAATCCTAATTCATTTCTTCCACGCCAATTCTCTAACGAAGATAATGTTGAAGCACATGCACTAACAACAGGACCCGAAATTCACTGGCAATTGAAATATAGAAATATTGTCCCTGATGCATTTGTTGCTGGAGTTGGAACTGGTGGAACAATTATGGGAGTTGGTAAATATTTAAAAAGTGAATATCCAAATATTAAAATTCATCCTTTAGAGCCATCAAACTCTCCTACTCTAACAACTGGACATAAAGTTGGGAAACATCGTATTCAGGGCATTTCCGACGAATTTATTCCGCCAATTGTTAAGCTTAATGAACTTGATAAAGTTATTAGCGTTGACGATGGCGATTCTATTATTATGGCTCAGAAACTGGCAAATAAACTAGGAATTGGTGTTGGTATTTCTTCAGGTGCAAATTTTATTGGAGCTTTAAAAATTCAAGATGAACTAGGCGATGATTCAATTGTTGTTACTGTATTTCCCGATGATAATAAAAAATATTTAAGCACCGATTTATTACGAGACGAAGGTTGTAAATCAGATTTTTATTCAACACAAGTAAACTTATTAAGTTATCAGGCATTTAAAAGAGTTTGCCATACATGTTGTGAACCAAACGATTGTGTAGAATTACGAAACCTTGAACCTGAACAATTTGCAAAAATGAATTGTCCAAAAAAGAAATAATAATCATTCAATATTCATCACAGAATCTTCAATATTCAATAAAATTTATCAAAGAAAATAATAAAATATTGGAATGACTGATAAAAAAATAAATGCAAAATATACGGTTGAAGGAAGGGTTTGGATTAATTCCGAAAATTTCGCTTTCACTGGTCAAGGTAAAATTGAATTAATTGAAAAAATCAAAGTACTCGGTTCGTTACGGAAAGCCGCCTCTGAAATGAAAATGTCGTATCGACAAGCATGGCAAAATATCGACAAAATGAATAAATTATCTGAAAAACCTCTTGTAATTCTTAAACGTGGTGGCAAAGACGGCGGAATTGCTGAAGTTACAGAATTTGCTGAAAATGTTATTCTTGCATACAAAAATTTACAAACAGCATTTGATATTTTTATTAAAGAACAAACAAAAAAATTAAATATTTAATTTCATTTTGTACAGTTTTCAAAAATGATTTTCTTTGTATCGTTATTCATTTTAAAGCATAACGTTTTTTATGCACGAAAGTGCTTTTTTAAAAATAATCGTTATTCACTAATAGATATAACGAATTTTTATTAATTTAAAAGCTAATACTTTATGACAAAATATTTTCATGTTTTTTTGATTTCAATTTTATTTATAAGCAGTTTAAATGCACAAAATTTAAACGATACAATTTTTAACAAAATTAAAGTTTATAAATTAGGCGAAGTAGTTGTTTCTGAAAGCAAAAGCAAAGAGACTGTATCGCAACAGGAAATGCAAAAATTTAATAATACTGATGTTGCAACATCAATTAACATTTTACCTTCAATCACTTTATGCAATGTTGGTGCAAGAAACGAAACCACAGTCTATTTGCGTGGTTTTGACCTTCGTAGCGTTCCAGTTTTTGCTGACGGAATTCCTGTTTATGTTCCTTACGATGGTTATGTAGATTTGGCTCGTTTTGCAAATTCGGATTTATCTAAAATTGAAATTTCAAAAGGGTATTCTTCAATTCTTTACGGTGCAAATACAATCGGTGGCTCAATAAATTTAATAAGTTCAAAACCGACAGAAAAAATTGAAATCTTTTTAAAAACTGGAGTATTAAGTGGAAAAGGTTATAATGCAAATGTAAACATAGGAAGCAAAATCGGGAAATTTTATTTTCAAGGAAACTTTTCAAAATTCTATAAACAATATTATACTCTTTCAAACGATTTTTATACTACAATAAATGAAACAGATTGGAAACGTGATAATTCATACAGAAATGATAATAAAGCAAGTTTAAAAATCGGTTATACACCAAACAAAACCGACGAGTATTCAATAAATTACATTTATCAACACGGCAAAAAAGGGAATCCTATCTATTTAGGTAATGACCAAACAATTCAAGTCAGATATTGGCAATGGCCTCGCTGGGATAAACAAAGCTTGTATTTTATTTTGAAAACTGTAATTGCCGAAAAAAACTATGTAAAAACTCGCTTGTTTTACGATAAATTTATAAATCAAGTTAAAAGTTTTGATGATAAAACCTATACTACACAAACTTCTAAATTAGCATTTACAAGTAATTATGATGATTATTCGTATGGCGGAAATATTGAATTAGGAACTGAAGCTTTTAACAATAATATTTTAAAATTTGCAACACATTATAAAAATGATATGCACAGCGAAAACAATGAAGGAGAACCTGCCAGATATGTTTCGGATAATACTTTTTCATTCGGTATAGAAGATGAATACTTGCCTTTTAACAAATTAAAATTAATTCCCGGCATTAGTTACAATATGCGAAATAGCTTAATTACAGACGATTACAATTCTAAAACAAAAGAAATTACTAAACTTCCAGAAAATAGAAATTATGCAACAAATGCACAAATTGCAATGTATTACAAGTTATCCAACAACGTTAATTTGAGTTTGACTACTGCCAACAAAACACGTTTTGCAACCATGAAAGATAGATACTCTTATAAAATGGGACGAGCAATTCCAAACCCCGATTTAAAAGCCGAAAGTGCCATGAATTATGAAGTTGCATCGCATATTAAAATTATTGAAAAAATAACCTTTGAACCCGCAATTTTTTATTCTCAATTAAACAATACAATACAAATGGTTGATAATGTACAACCTGGAATTTCGCAACAACAAAATACTGGAAAAGCCGAATTTTACGGTGCCGATTTTACTTTCGGTTATAAAGTTCTAAAAAATTTAATGATTAATGCTAACTATACTTATATTCAGAGAAATAATGTTTATAATCCAGACATAAAATTTACTGATGTTCCAAATCATAAAATTTTTGCTTACATAGATTATTTTCCAATAAAAAAACTTGAATTTGTTCTTTCAACAGAATATAATTCAAAAAGATTTAGCACAAGTTATGGAACTGTATCGCCTGATTTTATGATTATTAACTCGCATATTTCTTACATTTTTGCTAAATATTTTAAAGTAGAAACAGGAATTAATAATATTTTAGACAAAAATTATTATTTAATAGAAGGTTATCCCGAAGAAGGACGAAATGTATATTTTTCTTTAATTTTCAATTTAAACGAATAAACATTTAAAAAAAAAATTATGATTTTACATGAAACAATCAATTTGTTGAAAAACAAGTACAAAGATTATATTGAAACATTGACAATTTCAGAAGTCAGAATTGGTGTTTTTATGACTGCCATAAAACTTTCAGACAATAGTTACGGAATTTCAAGCACAGTACCTAATATTCAAATGAATTGTAATAAAAAAAATAGAGATTTTGGCGATTTTACACCAAATAATATTGTAGGTAAAAAAGTGATTGATTTACTTGAAACTACAAAACAAAACGGAATTATTGATACTCTAACAGTAGCTGTTTTAAATGCAGTTTCGTCACGAATTATTGAAAATTCCAATTATAAAATTTTAAGTAACACCGACCCTATTGACTTAATAGACTTAAATTCAGGCAAAACAATAACAATTGTCGGAGCTTTTCATTCGTATATTCAAAAAATTTCGGCAACTAACAGTAAATTATATGTTTTGGAACTCAACGAAGATGCATTTATGGAAGATGACAAAAAATATTATGTTCCGACATCTGATTATCCGAAAATCTTACCAATTTCAGATGTTGTTTTAATTACAGGTTTAACGTTAGTAAACAACACATTGGACGATTTATTGAAAACTGTAAAGCCCGAAACACAAATAATTGTTTCAGGTCCGTCAAGTAGTTTTATTCCTGATGTTTTGTTTGCAAACAATGTAAAAATAATAGGTTCTTTAAAAATTACAAATCCCGAGTTGATGTTAAAAGTTATAAGTGAAGCAGGTGCTGGTTATCATTTATTTAATTATTGTGCCGAAAAAATTTGTATTGTAAATGACTAACAAATTTCAATTAAACGAAAAGTGGCTCAAATCGTCAATAATCGGAACAGTTTGGGCATCGTCAGAAATTGTGTTAGGTAGTTTTTTGCACAATTTAAAAATTCCTTTTTCGGGAAGCATATTAACTTCAATAGGTATAATTATTTTAATTTCGGTAAGTTATATTTGGAAAGATAAAGGAATTTTTTGGCGTGCAGGAATGATTTGTGCATTGATGAAAACCATGTCGCCAAGTGCAGTAATTTTCGGTCCAATGATTGCAATTTTTAGCGAAAGTGTGCTATTGGAGATTTCTGTAAGAATTTTAGGCAGAAATTATTTGGGGTTTATAATTGGTTCTATTTTAGCTATTTCGTGGAGTTTTGCACAAAAAATCTTAAATTTTTTAATTTTTTACGGCTTCAATATTGTGGAACTTTACAAAAGCTTGATGAAATATGCCGAGAAACAACTTGATTTACAATTCAATACACTTTGGATGCCAATTTTAATTTTACTTTCAGTGTATGTTTTCATCGGTTTTATTTCTGCAATTATTGGAATAAAAACTGGAAAAAAATTAGTTTCGCAGCCTATCGAATATAAACCGCAAAAATATAACAACCAAAGTTTTTTAAACAAATCAAATTCAAAAAATGATTTTAACTATTCAATTATTTGGTTAATTGTTGATATTCTTTTAATTATAACCTCATTGATTTTAATAAGTTTACTAGATTGGAAAATTTGGAGCGCTACAGTTATTGCAATCGTAATTGTTTGGATTTTAAAATACAAACAAATTTTACGACAATTATCAAAGCCTGTGTTTTGGATTTTTTTTGTTGTTATTACAATGCTTACTGCATTTATATTTACCAAATTACAATCAAAAACAATATTAGATGCCCTTTTAATTGGCATTGAAATGAATTTTAGAGCAACTGTTTTAATATTAGGATTTTCGGTTTTAGGTAAAGAACTTTACAATCCTAAAATTCGGACCTTTTTTAGTAAAACATATTTCAAACAATTACCATTGGCATTAGAACTTTCGACCGAAAGTTTACCATTGGTAATTGCAAATATTCCAGATTTTAAAACCATTGTAAAAAATCCTGTTTCGGTTGTTTCACAATTAATTGCTTATTCAGAATATAGATTTTCGCAACTTAATAACGAACAAAATTTTATTCAAAAAACATTTATAATTACTGGAAAAATTGATGCAGGAAAAACAACTTTTGTAAAAAAACTAATTGAAAATCTGAAATT
>MEND01000011.1:5560-6053 GCA_001768975.1 Bacteroidetes bacterium GWA2_31_9
AATAATGAACGAATTGGTTATGATTTATTTGATATACAAACAAATAAATCTGAAATATTTTTAAGAAAAAATATTAATGAAAATTCAGAAATAATTGGAATTTTTAGCATATTTCCAAGGGCTCTTGAATTTGGAATTAAAAGTTTAAATCCAGAAAATAACAAAGACAATCAACTTGTTATAATTGACGAAATTGGGAATTTAGAACTTTCAGGTAAAGGTTGGGCAAAAAGTTTAGAAGAGCTACTAAAATCACAAAAAAATCATTTATTAATAGTTGTCCGTGAAGATTTAATAGAAAAAGTTTTTGAAAAATGTAATATTAAAAATTATATAATTTTTAATATTTCCGAAAATGAATACAAAATAATTGAAAATGTAATATTTGAAGCAAAATTTGTAAAATTCTCATAAATCAAATATATCTGCCATTAATTAGAGTTTGTCCATAATGTCCGATTTCATCGTTATTCTCGACCTTCAAATCAGTCAT
>MEND01000011.1:6075-15060 GCA_001768975.1 Bacteroidetes bacterium GWA2_31_9
AGAAAAACATAAAAAACTATCCGACTAATTGGGAGCTTTACCTTAACGAATAACAATCCCCGTAATTACTTCCTGCCCACACTTTTCGTTAAGTCTATTAATTAGTCCTTCTCTCAATAAAATTAATTCGTTTCGCATTACCGATGACTCAATACTTACATATAAAACTTTATTTTTTATGTACATATTTTTAGTTTTTGCAGCAATAAATTTACCTGTAACTTCTTCCCACGAATTCATTAACTCAACTTCTTTAAGTTTTTTTTCGATGTTTAAATCCGAAAAAACAAGTTTCAAAATGGCTGAAATGGGTTGAGTATTTGAACGTCGCATATTATTTTGACTCTATTATATTTCCATCGCTAACAAGAAAAACTTTATGCTCAATATTATTGTCGCTGAAGATTTTCATTAACGAAATTTCTGATTTATCGGTTATAAATATTTGCCCAAATTCATCGTTAGCAACCAGTTTAATAATTTGCTTAACTCTATCGGGATCTAGTTTATCGAAAATATCGTCTAAAAGTAAAATTGGTTTAGAGTTTTTCAGATTTTTAATAAAATCAAACTGAGCTAGTTTTAAAGCTACAAGATAAGTTTTTTGTTGTCCCTGAGAACCAATTTTTTTAATATTAAAACCTTTCAAATTTAGCTCTAAATCGTCTTTATGTATTCCGAAAGTAGTATATCCAACAATTCTATCTTTTTCAAATGATTTTTTCAAACCATCCAGAAAATTAATTTCAAATAACTGAGAAATATAGTTAAGACTTATTATTTCACCATTTTCGGCAATATAATTATAATACTTCTGAAAAACAGGAATTAGCGTTTTAATAAATTCAGTACGAATTTCAAATATTTTTGTGCCGTAAGCACTCAATTGTTCGTCCCAAATTTCAATTGATAATTGGTCAAAATATTTTGTATCAAAAATATCTTTTAATAGTTTATTTCTATGCTTTAATGCTTTCTGATAATTAATTAAAAGTTCCAAATAACTTTTATCGTATTGAGAAATAACACTATCTATATATTTTCTGCGTTCCTCACTCCCACCCGAAATTAGTACAATATCTTCGGGCGAAATCATTACAAGTGGAATTAAACCAATATGTTCTGAAAGTTTTTGATATTCTTTTTTATTTTTTTTAAACTGCTTACGATAATCTTTTTTTACACCACAATAAATATTGTAATCTTCGTCTTTAATTGAATAATTGCCTTGAATAACAAAAAAATCAAGTTCGTGTTTAATATTTTCAGTATCAATTGAGTTGAAGTTGCTTTTACAAAACGACATGTAATAAATAGCATCAAGCAGATTGGTCTTGCCTGAGCCATTTTTTCCAAAAAAACAATTTACTTTTTCAGAAAATGCAGTCTCGCATTGAGAGTAATTTTTAAAATTTAGTAATGTTAAATTTTTAAGATACATCTGCTATAAAACGTTTTTGTAAATTTAGACAGAAATAGTTAAATATAAGCTTCTTTTTATAAAAAAAACGCCACATTATAAGTCTGGCGTTTATTTATTCTGGTTTCTTATACAATAGCAATTTTGCTGTCGTTCTTGAAAAAATTTCTAATAGATGGTATTTTCAATAATTTTTGTCGTTTTTCAGTTTCCAATTTTAGGTCTTTATTTCCTGACATTAGTGATTCATAAGGGATTCCTAAATATCTATTGAGTAAGACAATCATTTTTAATGATAGTTTTCTTTTTTTATGTAAAACTTCAGATACTCTTGTTTCTCCTCCAAATAATGGAGCTACATCTGTCTGTTTCAGATTCATTTGTTCCATCCTGAATTTTATTGCTTCAACAGGATCAGGGCTTTCTATTTTGTAATGTTCTCTTTCGTATTTTTCAACGAGCAATGACAATAAAAACATAAGCAACAATTCGGTATTTCCCATAGGGAATATACAAGATTTAATTGGTTGTAAATATTTGCAATTTTGTAAATGTCCTACGGACAAATATTAATATAGTTATTGTATTTTATTGACATTGAAGTCCTACGGACTATTTCCTGAAATCAAATAGGGTTGCTTAATAATAAATAGGACAATTTAGTTTGTTGCCAAGTCAGGAGGTCTGAAGATTAATCCTGTAATCCTGGCAAAAAAATGAGCAATTTACAGGTGAAAACACTCGACAGTGGCAGGACTATTAATAAGACAGGATAACATGATTAACAAGATTCAGAACTCCTGACCCAATTTTTGAATTACAGTAATTTATCTTAATTGAACTGTAAACAATTTTATAGCATTATTCGCAATTTTGTACTAAATAATTAGAGTTTGTCCATAATGTTCGATTTCATCGTTATTCTCGACCTTCAAATCAGTCATGTACTTTAGTACACTCCTGATTTTCAGCTCATCGAAACCTCGAACTCGAACATTCTGTCTAAAACTCTCGATTTTATAAACAGACACTAATTATGTAACATGCTAACAACAAATTAAAATTTAGTCACTTAAAACTATTCATTTGTCTTAGTTTATTTGCGACTAATAAAATGAATTTGATAATATCCAATATTTGGGAAACATAAGGGTTTGTATTCTTGTCTAATAATCAAATAAACAAGAAAGGAGCAAATTATGTCACTAATGGATTTTATAAGCTTTGGAGCACTATTTTTAATAGTAATTTCAATTGGAGTTGTGGTTTTTAGGCTAAGTAAACTAGCTCAAGAAGAAAAGAAACATTCTGAATTAAGAAAAAGTATTTACAAACAAATCAGAACAGAATAATTGCATTTAAATATGTAATCTACTTCTTTATAAATAGTTATGAAATATTTACATAGCTATTTATATTTTTATGTTTAAAAATTTGTAATTACTCAGCAGGTATAAAGCAAAGAAATACAGATATATGCCACAGATTCACAGATTATATTCGAACATTTATATTAAATTTTCACTAATTTAAACAACCAAAGGTTGTTTAAATCTGTGTCATTATTGATTGTATATTGTTTTAGTAATCATAGATTTAATCTGAGAATCTGTGGCTATTTTATTGATAAATCTACTGCTGAGTAATTACAAAAATTTTAACAATAATTAGTGTCTATAAGAAAACTACTTATTTTTAGAAATAACAAATTTCAAACTTCAAGTCTCAAATAAATATCAAATACCAAAAGCTTAATATCCAAACGGTTTTGAAAATTGGAATTTTGAAAATTGGAATTTATTTGATATTTGGTTTTTGTTTTTTGTAGTTTTCTTTGAAATACTAATTACTAAAACTCTGATTATTAAAATTATAATTCGATTTAATATTCCCTTTTATTTTTCATCAACAAATTATCAACACTTATCACTGATTTATATTGATTAATAAAAAGTACTGAATTATAGCACTTTAATTAGTAACTTTTTTTCAAAAATTCTCGTCTAATATGTAAATTAACAAGAAAGGAGCAAATTATGTCACTAATGGATTTTATCAGTATTGGAGCACTATTATTAATAGTTGTTACAATTGTAGTGGTTGTTTATAGATTAAGCAAACTCGCTCAAGAAGAAAAAAAACATACGTTACTTAAAAAAGGAATACATCATAAGCAAATAAGAATACATTAATTTGGCTCTTATAAACTATTGAGTATTAAAATAATGATAATAATTTTAAACTTATTATTATAAATATATTACCATTTTTAAATTCAGTCGTCGGGATGTTAAATAGTTTGGAATAGCATATTTTCGATTGTAGATGTCAGAAATCCACATGTATGAAATAGTATTGTTTGTTCCAAGCAAATTAAAAACCTCTAAAGTAATCCAAGCACTTTTAAAATTTTTTAATAATTTCGATTCATATTTCTTATCTTCACTAATAAGTACTTTTGAAAAACCAATATCAACTCTTCTGTAAGGTGGAATTCTAAAAGCATTTCTATATTGAACCGAATTTGGTGAACCAAATGGCAACCTTGAACCAAACAATAAATTTAAGTGCATCTTATATGATGGATTTCCAGGCAAATAATCCTGAAAAAACAATCCAAAATTTACTCTTTGATCTGTAGGTCGTGGAATATATCCCGGATGAACTTCAATTGCAAGAGAATCTTCATACAATATATATGAGTCATTATTAATATCTTCTTCTGTCTGCATTATTGAAAGACTGGCCCAAGAATCAATTCCTTTAACAAACTCACCATTCATTTTCAAATCTAGTCCAACTGCATAACCTTTGGCATTATTTTCCCCTGAATAACTAATTCTCACATTATCAATCTCGTAGGTTATTAAATTTTTTAAAATCTTATAATATGCTTCTGTAATTAACTTAAATGGTCTGTTCCAAAGTGTAAAATTATAATCACTACCAACTAGAAAATGAATAGATTTTTGAGCTTTAATATTATAGTTAACATTTCCATTTACATCTCTAAGTTCTTTATAAAAAGGTGGTTGATAATAATATCCTGTCGAAAATCTAAACACAAAATCGCGTTTCCAATTTGGCTCAAATGAAAGTGAAGCTCTAGGACTAACTAAAAATTCATTGTTAAAATCCCAATAGTTTGCTCTTATTCCATAAGTTAAATTAAAAAGAACACTATCATATTCAAAAAAATAATTATTTTGCAAATAACCTGTGATTCTGTTAGTTGAATTATGGATATTTGTTTTCAAAAAATTACTTACACTAACAACCGAATCTGTATATGGTAATGAATATCCGGCAGAATCTAACATTCGCCATTCTGTGATTTTATCATAAAAAATTTCTCTTTGATAGTTTAACCCCCATTTAATTGTATTTTCATTTTTCACTAAGATTCCTTTATTAGAAAACGAAAATACGTAAGCATCAAGATAATTTCGGGCATGATCCAAATAAGTTCCAACTCCAATATTCATCAAGCTATCGCCAACATTATCAGAACCTAACTCCTTATCTAATTCATTTATAAAATACTGTCCTTGAATATCATAAGTTTCCTTTTCGATTGTTCTATAAGCTGATGCAATCCACTTAATTTCAAAATCATTATTAATTTTATGATTTAATGAAAATGCACCTGTCAATGTTGTAAATTTATCAATTTCTTTTCCATCAAAATATACAGTCAATCCAAGTGGAATATTAATATTTCCAAAGGCAGTTTTTCGTGAAGCCGGAACAAATAAATATTTATTTTGAGCATAATTCCCCAAAAAATCTAACTCAAGATTCTCGGTAATATCATAAGTTAAAAATGTCTGAAAATCAATAAATGACGGACTATAATCGCCTTTCGTTTCAAGGCTATTTAATAAATACTTTGTTGTTTTATACCTTAAACCAGAAATATGAGTAAATCGATGATTTTTACTAGCACCTTCAAAATGAACAGAACTTCCTAAAAGGCTCATGCTTGCAGAACCGCCTGTTTTATAAGGTTTTTTATATTTTATATCTAAAACTGATGACATTTTATCACCATATTTTGATTCAAATCCACCAGCAGAAAATAAAATAGACGAAATCATATCTGGGTTTATAAAACTCAAACCTTCTTGCTGACCTGAACGCACTAAAAATGGGCGATAAACCTCAATATCATTAACATAAACTAAATTTTCGTCATAATTTCCACCTCTGACAGAATATTGAGAACTAAGCTCATTATTAGACGAAACACCTGGAAGTGTTTTTAGTATTGCTTCTACCCCACTTATAGCTCCGGGAATTACCTTAATTGTTTTAGGATCAATTTTTTCAAGACTTGTCAACCGTTGATGCTTATCTTCAATTTCAATATCCGGAAACTGATAAATGTCTATTTCCATAACAGGATTGATGGTGATAACGTTATCAACTATACTTTCAATTTTTCCTGAAATTGGAAAAAAACCAACACAAGTAATAATATACTTAAAATCCTTTCCAACTGGCACTTTTAATTGAAAAAAACCTAAAGAATCGGTTCGAGTTCCAATATGTAAATTCGGAAACGTTATATTTGCTAACTCAATAGGTTTCTTATTTTTATCAGTAATAAAACCGTTGAATGTTGAAAAACTCTGAGCAAATACAAAGTCAGAAATTATGATGAAAAATACTAAGAATAAATATTTGAATACCTTTTTGCTCATCTAGCTATCTTAAACTTAAATATTTAGTAATTATTGTTTTTTGAAATAAAAATTAATAAAGTGCTTTCATCTGTTTATATTTTAGTATTTGCCAGATATTGACTAGTTTAATGTTTTTGCTTTTTTGCCACAGATTTACTCATAAATTGTTTGTTTTTAAGGCATTCGATTTATGAGTAAAATTTGTGTAATCTGTGGCTAGTTTCTTCTCTATAATCATTCCCTTGTGTGTCCTTATTTGTGGTCGTGAATGTTTCATCTGTTTATATTTTTTTATTAGGCTCTATTTTTTTCTTTTAAAATCACCATTTCGGATTGCTGCAAAAAACTGCGACCAAGCTATAGGATTTAGCAGATTATTTGGAGGCAATTGTCCTGCATAATACAACTGATTATATGTTTGTTGCATAAAATACTTATAATTCAAACTTGGATCAGAATCTGCCGGATAAAGCCTAAGTTGATCTTCGATTAATGCAAAATTTTTAATAGCTCTGTCGATATCATCTTGTGGAGCATCAAGTTTTAAAAATGCTTCTTTAAATTGCTCGTAAGTATTCCACGGAAAAATAACCATTTCATTTAATGTAATTGTATCTATTTCAAGCATTTTAGTAATAAAATAATCATGAAACGAAACAGTATCTCCAACCATAAATGATGATTTTTTAAATCCAATTGATGAGAAAAGTAAAGTATCGTTTTTTTCAACAACTAATGAGAAAAAACCTTCGAAATCGCTAATAGTGCCTCTCCTTTTATTTTTTACAATAATGTGTACAAATGGCAATCCCTCTTGAGTTTCAGACTTAACAAAACCTGATAATTGATAAATATCCGGCTTTTGAGCTATTGATAAATCAACACAAAAGAAAAATATTATTATGATTAAAATATACTTTTTCAAAAGTTCAGCATTTTGTCCAAAAATATAAATTTTAACCTTAATAAATTATCTAGCACTTAAATATAATTTACTATTTTTATAAAAAACATATCTATGGCGAAGTTAATATTAATATTTTGTGCAAGTATATTATTAAACACTAGACTACTTAGCCAAAATAACGATTCAATTTCATTCATTTATGAAATAGGAATTGAGGAATTCAATTGTTGGAATGAAATTTATAGTTCATGGCACAACGAAACTTTTTATAAATTATTAAAAAGCAAAAATATAAAAATGAATTGCTCTGATTGTGAGAGCTTTTATTGCTTAGTTGAATTTTGTATCAAAGATTCTATTATTGAATCATATAGCATAATTAAAGAAAACTTTTGTGGTAAAAATCTGAATAATGATTTTAAAACTAAATATTTAGAATATTTTTTACAATATTCGTATCCTGAAATTTTATATAATAAACGTTTCAAAGTTAGATTAGGAGATTCATTAAAGTGCTAAAATTAAATATCATACGACAAATTACAGCATCATTTTTTTTGATTCTGATTTTTATCAATTGCTCTTTTTCGCAAGAACAACATTTAATTGACAGCATTAATACAATTATTAATTCTTCAAAAGATACAACCAAAGTAATTTCGATAATCTCACTTGGTGATTTATATGAAAAAACAGACTATTTGAAAGCAATTGAGATTTATAATCAAGCATTTGAATTGTGTAATAATCTTGATAATAATGCTGATAATAATCAACAAATGATTGAAAGATTAAATTCTCTGAGAGCAATCTCACTTCTATACATTGGTATTGTATATACTGATAATAGCGATTTTGATAACGCTTTAAAATATCTAAATAAATCAAAAGAATTTGCTATTCTCAGTAAAAACAAAAAGAGAATAATAGATTGTGAAAACAATATTGGGAATATTTATGTTTACAAAGGTGATTATGATTTAGCAACAGATTACTACTTAAATGCCTTAAAAATTAGTGAAGCAGAAAATGACATATCAAACATTTCTAAAGCTACAAACAATTTAGGCATAATACATTACAGACTAGAAAACTTTGATAAAGCAATTGAATATTTTAATAAAAGTATTAAAGCATGTATTAAAATTAATGATAAAAAAGGTGCAGCATATACTTTAAATAACATTGGAAATATATTTCTTCAAGCTGATAAATTGGATAGTGCTCTAAACTATTTTCACAGAGCAAAAGCTATTAACGAAGAAGAAAACGACTTAAAAGGGATATCACGTTGTCTAAATAACTTAGGAATAATTTATAAAAGAAAAAAAGACTACAATAAAGCTTTAAAATATTATAACGATGCTTTACAAATAAACTATCAGCGACAAGATAACATTGGCATTACATCATGCTTAAATAATATTGGCATTGTACATTTTGAAAATAACCGATTCGACAATGCTATTGAGTATGCTAGTAAAATGCTTGATATTGCAAGTAAATATCATTTAAAAGAAGAAAAAAGAGAAGCATACGACTTATTAACTGATTGTTACAAAAAGAAAAGCAATTTCAAATTAGCTTTTGATTATTTGAAATTATCAAACAAAATGTCTGACACTTTATATAATGACGAAAAAACAAGAGCAATTAACGAAATAGATGCAAAATATCAAGACGAAAAAAAACAATTACAGATTGATAACTTACATAAAGATAATGCCTTAAAAGAATCTGAATTAGCGAAAAGTGAAGAACAAAGAGCAAAACAATTAATACTAATTTATTCCTTTATTTTAGGTTTAATTACAACAATAATTTTTTCAATTTTATTATTCCGGCTATTTCGACAAAAAAAGAAAGCAAATACTATTCTATCTGTTCAGAAAAAGGAAATTGAAGAAAAAAACAAAAATTTAGAATTTGCAAACGCCGAAATTTTACAACAAAAAGAAGAAATTTTAGCTCAA
>MEND01000011.1:15089-18815 GCA_001768975.1 Bacteroidetes bacterium GWA2_31_9
ACTTGAAAAGCTCTCAATTGCAGTTAGCGAAACCGACAATTCAATTATAATTGCTGACAATAGAGGAAATATAGAGTGGGTAAACTCCGGTTTCACAAAATTATTTGGCTTTAGTATTACCGAATTTAAAGAAACTAATGGAAATAATATTATTGATGCAAGTTCGTATAATGATATTGAAACTATTTTCAACAAATGCTTAACCAATAAACAATCAGTCAATTATATAGCTTTAAATAAAACAAAAGACAATAAGTCGCTTTGGATTCAAACAACTCTAACTCCTATACTAAACTCTAATAATGAAGTAATTAAGTTCATCGCTATTGATTCAGACATTTCAAAAATAAAAGAAGCCGAAATAGAAATCATAAAACAAAAAGAGTTAATTGAAATTCAAAACAAGGAAATTACTGATAGTATAAATTACGCATGTAATATTCAAACAGCCATACTTCCTCCAAACTCAATAATGCAAGAGATTTTAGGTGATTATTTTATTCTTTTTAAACCTAAAAATATAGTAAGTGGCGATTTTTATTGGACAAAGAAAATAGTAAGTAAGCAGTTATCAGCAGATAGTAATCAGTTAATAGTTGATAGTAATCAAACTTCTGATTACCAACCTTTACCTGCCGACCTGTTTCTTGTTGCAGTTGCCGATTGCACAGGGCATGGTGTTCCGGGAGCGTTAATGAGTATGCTTGGAATTTCATTATTAAACGAAATTACAAACGAAAAAATTGAACTTAATAAAATAGAAACATACACTGGAATAATATTAGATAAATTAAAAGAAAATATAATTAAAATACTTCATCAAACAGGCTCTGAATCAGACTCTCAAGATGGAATCGACATGGCATTATGCCTTATCAATAAAAATGATAAAACATTATATTATTCGGGTGCGAACAATCCAATTTACATTATTTCAAATAACGATAAAACAGAACTAATTGAAATTAAGAGCAATAAAAATCATATAGGTTTTAGCCATAATTTTAATAATTCTAACTTCTCAAATAATAAATACAAATATAAATCGGGCGATTCGCTTTATTTATTTAGCGATGGATTAGCTGATCAATTTGGCGGATTACAAAGCAAAAAACTTAAATATTCGGGTTTAAAATCAATATTTGAAAATATTTGTATTAATCCTATGAATATTCAAAAAGATTTGCTTGAAACAAAAATCTCAGAATGGATGAATCCTAATGATTTAGAACAATATAGCCAATTAGATGATATTACTATTTTGGGAATTAAATTGTAAATTATTTTATAAATTCAAATGCTATAATATCCAAACAGTTTTAATAATTGAAGTTTTGAAAATTGGAATTTGTTTGACATTTGATTTTTACTTCGACTCCGCTCAGCACAAGTGTTTTTTGGAGTTTTCTTACAAACACTAACTATCATTTAATCAACAAAATTACTCTGTTAATCTAAAAAATTAAAATTAAGTGTTTTTACTTAATTTCATAAAATTTAAATTTTATATATTTAGAAAAAAAAAATTATGAAACATTTATTATTTATTGCATTTATGATAACTTATTCATTTGTAAATGCTACTAGTTATGAATCTGCTTCTGATGGCGATTGGTCTGATTCTGATACATGGAGTCCGGCAGGAGTTCCTAGTGAAAACGATGCAATATCAATTAGCCATCATGTTGATATGGATGAAGATGTAAGTATAAAATCAAATTTTACTATTACATCAAGTGGTGCATTAGAGACTAATGATAAGTCTTTGAGAATAAAAAATCATGGAGTTTTTACAGTTCAAGGCTCACTGAGAGTAAAAAAACTAACTTTTGATAATGGCTCCGAAGTTTTAGTCGAAAGCACTGGAAGCATTGAAGTTACTGAAGAATTTGAAAATAAAAACAATAGCGATAATATAATTATTGATGGAACATTAACAGTTGATGGCGAATTTAAAAATGGTAACGGTGGAAGAATAATCGGTAATGGCGAAATTTGTGCATCAGACGATTTTGAAGGAGATGGTGAAACTTTTGGTTACGACCCAACTTCCTCAATTCCTTCTGGTACTTGTGTAAGAATGAGCACATTGCCAGTGAAACTTATAAGCTTTGAAGCAATTCTTGATAACAATAACATAAATATAACATGGGCAACTGCATCTGAAATAAATAATAAACAATTTAATGTTTTAAGAAGCACCAACGGACTCAACTTTGACATAATTGCAACCATTGAAGGAGCAGGAAATTCTAATACTTCAAAATCATATTCTTATAATGATATAAATCCTCCAAAATCAACATTATATTATTTATTAAAACAAATTGATTATGATGGGAAATCTGAAACTTTTAATCTAATCTCGATTTCAAACGAAGCAAATAGCGATGAATGTTCAATGAGTGTAAATCCAAATCCTTGTATCGGCAAATGTACTGTAGAATTTAATGATTGTAACGAAGATGATTTGAAAGATGCACGTTTTCAAGTATATGACGCAATGGGAAATGTAATATATGCATCAATGTCAAAGCCAATTGAGCAAGGGAAAGCTCAATTTTCGCTTGATGTAAATAACAATTTAAAACCAGCAATTTATATTGTTAGAGGCAACACTCAATCGAAAATGATAGACAAAAAAGTAATAATGCAAAAAGAACAGTAAAATGAAAAACATATTATATTTATTATTGATTTTATTAGCAATTACATCGTGTAAAACTAATGAAAATAAGCCTGACCAAACAACTGATAAATCAATTTCTGTAGCAAACGACTTGAGCAGTAATCAGGCTAGAGTTTTCTCATTGCCCTCTCCTTTTCAGGTTTCTGCAATTATAAAGTTGATTGGTATTGATTATAACGAAAAATTCACTGAAAATACAGTCCATAATCAAAATACTTACTCGTCTCCTACTTATCAGGCATTAAACCTAGGAGTAAACTATGTTGACATTTACTATTCAACAGTTTACGAAAAATACGAAACTTCAGCAGCGTATTTAGAAAAAATTGAAAATCTAATGTATGATTTAGGGCTTAAAACAAAAAAAGATTATAAGCTTATTGATAGATTTGAAAAGAACATACATAATAAAGATTCTCTTGATTTATTTATAAAAATGTATCAAAACGATATTCAGGATTATTATAATATTTCCGAAGAAAAACAAATTGCATTTATTATAATGTCAGGAATTTATTTTGAAGGATTATATTTACTTACAAATATTTATGAAGACAATTTCAAAAATAAAATGCTAACATCTTTTATGGATAATAGCATTAAAAAAGTTCTTTTTCAACAAGCTAATATTGCTGATAATTTGATAGAATTATTAAGTAGTTATAACGATAACAAGAATGATTTTATACTTGAAAAACTAAAAACTATTCAAACAGAATTTAATAATATGAAAATTGAATACTCCTCAGATTCTAATAATAATATTACTGATGTAAAAATTAGCAAAAAACATATCCATAACTTAATGAAAGTCAGTACAGATATTAGAAATAGTTTTATTGCTGAGAAGAAATAAATGCAATTTTAACTTTTGAAAATTCATAATGAAAAAATTACTTTTGATTATACCTGTATTATTTTGTAATTACTTGTTTTTATTTGGTCAAAATCAAGATAATCCTTTTAAAATTGAAGTATCCTTCTCAGATATACCTAAATTAAATAAACCTGTCACAATAATTTGTACAGCACATAAA
>MEND01000012.1:0-10243 GCA_001768975.1 Bacteroidetes bacterium GWA2_31_9
CGGTGGGTTAAATGTTAAAATCATTAATCAGAGTATTTCCGATTTAACCGCGTCGGGCGTTGCTCTTGATGCAGGTATTCAGTATGTTACAGGAATTGGAAAAGATAAAGCTGGGAATAAAAAATCTGATAATTTAAAATTCGGAATATCATTAAAAAATGTTGGTCCAACTATGAAGTTTAAAGGAGATGGTCTTTCTTTTAGAGGCGAAGGAGATGATGGAATTAATATGACAGTTGAACAACGTTCTGCCGAATTTGAATTACCTTCGTTATTGAAAATTGGTTTAGCATATGATATTCCAATAGTAGTAAAAGCCGATACTGCTTCTGGTAAAACAAAAATTGATCAACTATTAACTTTATCTGGAACTTTTACAAGTAATGCTTTTACAAGAGATCAATTTCATTTTGGTCTTGAATATAGTTTCAAAAATTTAGTAATTGTAAGAGGTGGATATGTTTATGAAAAAGGCATAAATAAAACGGATACTAGAATTGTTGCTTTAAAAGGACCTTCAGCTGGAGCTTCTATACAAATACCTTTAAATAAAGAAAAAGGATCAATTTTCTCAATTGACTACTCTTACAGATATACTGAAAATTTTGCCGGTTGCCATTCAATAGGTGCAAGAGTTAGTTTATAAAAAAAATATATTATATCTTTGTTTTTAGAGTCCCGATATTTCGGGATTCTTTTGTTTATTCTAATTAAATTATAAATTTATGTCTAGTAATGTATCCTATTTGACACCAGAGGGAATGAAAAAACTAAAAGATGAATTAGATCATCTAATTGGTGTTGAAAGACCTAATATATCAAAAATGATTGCAGAAGCAAGAGATAAAGGTGATTTATCTGAAAATGCAGAATATGATGCTGCAAAAGATGCACAAGGATTATTAGAACTCAGAATTTCAAAATTAGAAGAGGTAGTTAGAAACGCCCGACTTTTAGACGAAACTCGTGTTGATACCTCTAAAGTTCAGATACTTTCTAAGGTTAAAATTAGAAATCTAAAAACAAAAACTGAAATGCAATACATTATTGTTTCTGAAAGCGAAGCCGATTTAAAAGCAGGAAAAATATCCATTAATACTCCAATTGCTCAAGGTTTATTAGGAAAAACTATTGGCGATTCAGTTGAAATTACTGTCCCTTCTGGAAATATATCATTTGAAATTATTGAAATAGGCAGATACTAAAATGGCAACTATATTTACTAAAATAGTTTCAGGCGAAATTCCTTGCTTTAAAATTGCAGAAGATGATAATTATTTTGCATTTCTTGATATTAGACCACTAGCTAAAGGTCACACGCTTGTAATTCCAAAAAAAGAGACAGATTATATATTTGATTTAGATGATAACACCCTCAGTGGATTACATTTATTTTCTAAAAAAATCGCTATTGCAATTGAAAAAGTAGTTAAATGCAAAAAAATAGGAACAGCCGTTTTAGGTCTGGAAGTTCCTCATGCTCACATTCATTTAATACCAATTAATAATATTAGCGATATTAATTTCGCTAATCCAAAGCTTGTTTTTTCTAATGACGAGTTAAAAGAAATTGCCGAAAAAATCTCAAAAGAAGTAGTTCTATAATAGTTTATCTGGATTTTTATTAATAAAATCTTTCCAGCTTTTAACCGCCGATTTCCCTCCTGTAACTTTAGTTTGATAAAAATGGCATAAGGCAACTGCCAGTCCATCAGTAGCATCTAACTTTGATGGAAGCTTATCCATATTCAAAATCTTTGATAACATAATAGCAACTTGCTCTTTTGATGCAGTTCCCGTTCCAGTAATCGATAATTTGATTTTTCGAGGAGCATATTCTGTAATTTGCATTTCTCTTGTTAAAGCCGCAGCAATTGCAGCACCTTGAGCCCTTCCAAGTTTAAGCATAGATTGAACATTGTTTCCATAAAAAGGAGCTTCAATAGCAAGTTCGTCGGGAATATATTGGTCGATTAAAGAAATAGTTTTTTCAAAAATATACTTTAGCTTCAAATAATGGTCGTTAAATTTATTAATTTCAATATGCCCAACTGAAATAAGTTTTGGGGAGTTATTAATAATTTCGATAACTCCATAACCCATTATTATTGTGCCAGGGTCGATTCCTAATATTATTCTATTAGTATTAGTTGATTGTTTGATGTTTAACTTCGTTGAGCTCGCAAGCTCGGTTGAAGTTTCAAGTTTAATGTTCATTGTTAAATGGTTACATTGTTATTTTGTTTAATTTTTAAATTGTTACATTCTTTTATGTTTTTAACTGTTTCAGCAACCATATAACTATTTATCAATTTAACTATTTTAAATTCCTAAATTCTAAATTTCAAAATTCTTTTAAACCAACTTTAAAAATTCGTCAGGAGTAAAAATAGGCATGTTTTCAAAAGGATTCAATAAAATATTCGAAAACACTCAATAACTTAAAAAAAAACAAATATAATACAAATTCCAAATCTCAAAACAGTTTGAATATTCAGACCTCCTGACCCGCTTATTGAATTACAGTAAATTAGCTTAATTATATCGTAAACAATAATGTCGCACTATTCGCAATTTTTGTACTAAATAATTTTGTAACATGCTAAATATCAGTAATTGTTGATTAACCGATGGGTTAACCCATCGGTTACAGTACTACCGACTGTTAAATTTTAAAAAAAATCGTTCAATTTGTTTTCATGAAAATATGCTCAAATATAATTTTGAATTTGCCCATAGGGCAATAATGACAATAAAAACATAAGCGACAATTCGGTATTTCCCTTAGGGAATATACAAGATGCAATTGATTGTAAATACTTACTGCTTTGTATATGTCTTACGGACAATCATTAATATAGTAGTTGATTTTTTTTAGTATTACTCTACATTTTTTATTTTTTATATCTGGTCATTCATTAATCTTAATATTAGAATTGTTTCTAAAACACAGTTCTCATTTACTATTGTAGTCGTCATTAAATGTTCAAGTTCCGCAATTGACTTGAATTTAGTGAGTTGAGTCACATTTAAAATAGCATCACGTATATCAGATGGGGTTTCGTTTAACTTTGAATATTGTTGTTTAGGAAAATCTTTGCTTAAATAAATATAAAAATATTTCCACCCATTTTTACTCTCTAATTGTAAAGCTATAGTTTTATCAGATAAGAATATACCGATAGCATTTCTTGCAATTAATTCTCTTGTTCTTTTTTCCATTTTATGAATTATTTTGCTCAATAACAGATTTTAAGGCAATTTTATGTACTAAATCTATTTTAATTTAGAAAAAAGAATAACTCTCCAAAAGAAATTAAAATAATGCCTGAGGCAAAAACAAAACTCGTGTTTCGACTAAGCTCAACTACCGCTTGAGTGGTACAAGCGAAAGCAGAGTAAAAATGATTATAAAAAAGGATTAATAATGGTAAGTTTATTTTCTATGAGTTGGTTGTGGTGCATGTCTTCGCTGTATAGTATGGTACAATTATTTTCAAGTGCAGAAGCTATTATCATGCTGTCGAAAAACGAAAAATTATATTTTAAAGATATTTCAAAAGCTTTTTTTAGAGTAGTCGTATTAATAAGCTTAATGTCAGTATTATTCATAATAAAATTAGCAGAATCAAAAGCAGTTTGCTTTGTAAATTTTAACTTTTTAATTAAAACATTAATGCTTTCAGCTATTACTTGTGTACTAATTATAGGATTATTTTTAAAAAGTGAATATGCAATATCCGATTTCTTTTTATCGCTATCGAAAAGATATATACAAATATTGCTGTCTATAAAAGAGTTACCTTTCATTTGCTTCGTCCCTATTAAATTTAAAGTTACTAAGGCTTATTCTATGAGCGTCGAAAAACTTTTTAGCATTTTTCCACGAATATTTATCTTTATTACTATGCTCTTTCAATATTTGATTTTCTTCAACAGTAAATGCAATTACCTCAACCTGCTTACCAATAAAGTCTATAGGGAGATTAAGCAAAAAACTATTGCTTTCGGGAATTATTATTTGTCTGAACATAATATAAATTTTATTACAAAAATAATTAATTAAACATCAATATGAAAAGCAAAATGAATAAAACGTTAATAATCATTTGCACTAATTGTAAATATAAGTGAGAAAATTTAAAATATTTTTAAAAATTCGTAAGGAGTAATAATAGGAATGTTTTCAAAAGGATTCAATATTAATAGGTCTTTATCGGCGGTAATAATTGCCGAAGCATTACCTGCTTTGGCAAGTGAAAGGAATTTGTCGTCTTTTGGGTCACGGCAGATTCTTTCATATCAATAATGTATATACAAAAATATCAAAATACTAAGTTAATAATTTTTAAAGAAATATCAAAATGAAAAAGAATTTAATCCTTATTGTGTGCTGTATATTAATGCATTATATTTGTGTTGCCCAAAAAGTTGTTTCCACATCAGGCACAGATTTTTCAAGCTCATCGTGGCAACTAAGCTGGACAATTGGAGAACCTGTTATAAACACATTTTCCAATTCAAATTATACTTTACACAGGGTTTTCATCAGCCATTTATCTCGTCGCAAAATTGTAATTTAACATTGGTGGTTACAACTGTTAATGCAACTTGTAATCAGCATAATGGTTCAGACAAGTATAATTGTTAGAAAATTAATTAAACAATAACAGTCTGTATTTTCAGAGTTGTTTTGTAAGATAGTTTGTTACTTCTCCAAAACAGTAAACTCTACTCTTCTGTTCAATTGTTTATTTTCGTCAGTATCGTTTTCAGCAATAGGTTTGGTTTCGCCATAACCTTTAGCAGTGATACGATTTGTAGCAATTTTTTTAGAAGTAATGTAGTTCATTACAGAAATTGCCCTATTATCTGACAATTTGCGATTAAGTTCATCAGAGCCATCGCTATCGGTATGTCCCGAAATTTCAATTTTCATTGTAGGATTTTCGTTTAATAATTTCAAAACTCTGTCGAGTTCAGGAAAAGACTCAGGACGTAAATCGGCTTTTGCAAAATCGAAGAAAATGTTTTGTAATCGTACTGTTTGTCCAATTTCTATCGGAACTAAATACAAATCTCGTTTAATTTCGGTATATTCAGTAACTGCTGTTAAATCAATATTATCAGACACTGTCATAAATCCTTTTTTATCGGCAGAAAATCCATATAACTGCCCAATTGGAAGTATGATTTTATATTCTCCTGTTTCTGGATTAGACCTTGCTAAACCTGCTATTTCGCTTTTCTCTCCTAATTTTTCGTAAGTAATAGCGGCTTCAATAGGTTCATTTGTTTTTTTGTTATACACGTTACCATATATAAGTACAACAGGGTCGGGCTTTTGTTCTTCGCCTAATAATATTTTTACAATATCTCTTTCGCCAAAAGAATTTTTATCAGAAACTATATATGCGTATTTTCCGGCTGCATCAAGTGAGTAATAAATTTCGCCACCTTCAGAATTAATTGAGTTTCCTAAATTTGTGGGTGTTGACCAATTTGTCCAGGTATCGTCCAGTCGTTTAGTCATATAAATATCTGAACTTCCGAAACCGCCTTTTCGATTGCTGGCAAAATATAAAGTAACTCCATCAGATGCTAAAAATGGAGATGCTTCAGTTGAATCAGAATTAAGTTTTTTCCCAAGACTCTTAGGTTTTGACCATTTGTCACCCTCAGTCATAAACGAAACATATAAATCGTTTTCCATTGATTGAAATGTTTCTGAAAGACTAATTAATAATGTTTTACCATCATTTGAAAGACATGCAGAGTTGGTTAAACCAACATCCATCATTGTATAGCTCTTTATTTTAATTTTTTCGGGTATGCTCCAACCTGTAGTAGTTTTGTAAGAAAATGAGTAACCATTTCCAAAATATTTTCCTCCACTATACGCACCTCTAATAAGTAACGAATTTCCATCGGGTGTTACATTAATGATTCCGTTATATTGTTCAGTATTAAAAGGAAGGCTCATTTTTGCAGCAAGACTCCATTTTTCATTTTCACCTAAATTTGAAAACCAAATATCTTGACTACCTTCTTCACCAAAGGTATTTAAAGGATGATTACATCTTACAAAATATAACATTTTTCCATCAGGCGAAATAATTGGATTAATCTCACTGAATTTTGAATTAATATTTTCGCCTAAATTTTCCATCTGAACTTTTTCTTGTGCGTAAAATGATATGGCACAAAAAAATAACACAAAAAATAATAAAAATTGCCTCATTTTTTCTAATTTTAAAGCGTTAAGATATACTAAATCTTATTATCTTTAAAAAAAAAATACAAATTATGGAACATTCAGATGTAATTATTGGTGCTATTAAAAAAGCAGGCAAACCGTTAAAAGGTGGTGAAATAGCTGATTTAACAGGTATTGACAAAAAAGAAGTTGACAAAGTAATTAAAAAACTAAAGGCAGAAGAAAAAATATTTTCGCCAAAAATGTGTTTTTACGATGTCAAGAAGTAAAAATCTGATTAAGTCTGCATTATAATTCATTCTGATTCTTTTCAAAAAAAGCGATTTAATGACTTCATTTTTGAAATTTCAAAACTCAAGGATTAGTTACAAGGTTTATGGAGAAAAAAATGAAAAAACAGTCATTTTACTTCATGGATATTTGGAATCAATTGAAATTTGGAACGTCTTTTCAAAGGAATTAGCCAAAACGTTTAAAGTTATATGTATTGATATTCCGGGTCATGGAAAATCTGATATACTTAATGAAAATCAAACGTTTGAAGATATTGCAGACTTATTTTTTTCATTTTCAAATTCTTTATCAATCGAAAAATTTTATTTAATTGGTCATTCAATGGGAGGATATGCTACGCTGGCTTTTGCAAAAAAATATCCCGAAAAATTAAGTGGCTTTTGTTTATTTCACTCAACTTCATTTGCAGATAGTACTGAAAAAAAACTTGCGCGAAACAAAGAAATTGATTTGGTAAAAAAAGGAAAAAAAGAACTTATTTGTTCTGTTAATATTCCAAATGCCTTTGCCGAAAAGAATTTAATTTCATTTAAAGAAAATGTTCAAATTGCAATCGACATTGCAAAAAACATTTCGGATATTGGAATAATTGTTGCTCTTGAGGCAATGAAAAAAAGAGCTGATATGACCGATTTTTTATCATATACAAATTTGCCATTTTTGCTTATTCTTGGTGGTTTAGATAATTATATTTCTTACGAAAATGTAGGTCTTAAAATTAAGTTGCCAATTAATGGAAAATTAGTATGTTTAGAAAACTCTGGACACATGGGTTTTATTGAAGAAAAAGAAGAATCTTTAAAAATTATTACTCAATTTATAAATTTAAATTAACTATTATGAAATCAATTATTTTAGCTATCGGTTTTATTTTTATTTGTTCAATTTTTAATTTAGCATTAGCTCAAAAAGTTTATTCTGTTAGTTACGAATCGCAAGCAGATATTAAAATTTATAAGGTCGATTATGAGTCGCAGGCAGATTTAAAAGTTTATAAAGTTAGCTACGAGTCGCAGGCAAATAAAGATGGATTATGGTATTTTGTTGATTATGAAAGCCAAGCTGATAAAAAAGTTTTTTTTGTTGATTATGAAAGTCAGGCTGACCTTAAAATTTATTTTGTAGATTACGAATCGCAAGCAGGTTGGAACAATAAATCGAAACAGCATTTGCTTTATTAGTCGCTAAAATTTGCGAGTTAGTCAATAAAAAGGAGTTTTTTGTCAAAAAAACTCCTTTTTGATTTATAATCAAATGGCTGTTATTCAGCATGTTTAATCAAAATATCATTACTTTTTTTACAAATTGATATTAAGAAATTGATTATTTTTATAAGTTAAAAAAAATTAAAAGATGAAACAGCCAAGATTAATTAATAAACACACGACTAGTTCCGATTTATCGGAAAAGGAATGATTATATTGAAGAACTTGCCACAGATTGCACGACTTGTCCCGAATTTACTTCCGGAAATTTACACAGATTAGAAACAACCAAAGGTTGTTTCATCTGTGCTAATTCTAAGAAAAAAATCTGTGAGTAAAATCTGTGAACATAGCGAAGCTATCTCACGAATGCCTTTAAAAAAATTTTGATTTATGAGTAAAATTAGTATAATCAGTGGCAAAAAACTTTAAACTATTCAAAATCATATAAATATAAAATTATAAACACATGAAAAATATATTTGTACTACTGTTAATTTATATTTTAGCAAGTATTAATGCTAAAGCAGCAACTGTTGATTTTACTGCAAACAAAGCCTGTAAAGGAACTTACACAACATTAGTTGCCATAACTAATCTTCACGATTCTTTAGTATCAGCCTATAAATGGGATTTAAATAACGATGGTATTTTTACAGATGCCTATGGCAAAACGATTAATTATTTATTTGCCGATGCCGATACCTTTAAGGTAAGTTTAAAAATTGTTGAAAAAACAGGTGCTGAGAATATTATGACCACACCGAAAGATGTAATTGTGTATCCAATTCCGGATGTTAATTTTCATAGCGATAATTTGTGCGAAGGCAAAAATGCAATGTTAAAATCAACGTCTTCAATACAATATGGCTCATTAACGCAATATTTGTGGGATTTTAACAACGATGGAAATATTGATAATAATTCAGGTTCAATAGTTTATTATAATTGTGGAACGCCATCTACATTTATCTCAAAACTAGAAGTTGAATCAGATAAGGGCTGTAGAGCTTTCACAACAAAAACAACAACTGTTTATCCTCAGCCACATGCTTCATTTACTGCACAAAATGCCTGTGTTGGCAATGTTGCAACCTTTCTAAATAATACATTTATTTCAGGTGATAATATCATGTTTAATTTATGGGATTTTGGGAATAGCAACTATTCTACGACTACCGGAAATGCAACATATTCGTATGAAAATGCCGGAAATTATAGTACAAAATTGATTGCAATTTCAAGTAATAACTGTAAGGATACTTTCAATTTGCCAATAACTGTTTATGAAAGCCCTGTTTTGAATTTAACATTTTCTCCTGATACAGTTATTTTTGATGGCGGAAGTGTTCAAATATCAGCCGATGCATTTTATATTAATTATAACTGGTCAACAGGCGAAAATTCACAATCAATATCAGTACATAGTGGAGGCGATTATTCATTAGAAGTGGCAGATAATCATGGTTGTAAAGCTAGTAAGTCAATAAGGATATTTGTAAAGGGAATAAGTGATGTAAGGCTCAAAAGCGATATTTTAACTCCAAATGGCGATGGCTTTAACGACTTTTTTATGATTGAAGACCGTAGTGCTTATACAAAATGCACCTTAGCTATTTACGACTCGTGGGGAATGGAAGTATTCACAAGCACAGATTATAGAAACGATTGGAATGGCGACAACCTCGAAACAGGAGCATATTATTATGTAATTGAAACCGATAAAGGTGAAACTAAAGGAAATATCAATATTATTAGACAATAATTTATTGAGAATTTAATATGAAATTAGAAAATTTAAAACAAAGAAACATGAGAACTATAAACATATTTGCGATAATAATTGTTTTTTTTACAAGTTATCAATTTGCTAATGCTCAACAAATTTCAATTGACAATCAATACATTGTAAATAAGTATTCATTATCACCAGCTTATGCAGGAGTTAATGATGTGATGGAGATTTATGCCGGACATCGTCAGAATTGGTCGGGTTTTAATGGAGCTCCCCGTAAAAGTGGAATAAATATGAATACCCCTGTTTCAAAGAATTCTGGTTTTGGTGGTTTAATGACATACAATCAGGCTGGAATTTTTAACACTATCACAACACAAGCAAGTTATGCTCATAGATTAAATCTATCAGAAAAAAGTTTTTTAAGTTTTGGTTTATCTGGTGGAGTAAGCAATTATTATATTGGTTATTCTTATAAAGGTTCTGAAACCCAAGCTGACCCAGTAATTGCAAACAGTCAGTCGATTCAAACAACAAGCCTTGAAGCCTCTTTTGGTATTTTATATAGAATAAATAAATTAGATATTGGAATTGCCTTACCTCGATTACTTGAAAGTAAAACAAGAAGCAATGATCAGAATATAATTTTAGCGAATCGTCAATACCGAGTTCATATTTCTAATAAATTTGATTTAGGGCGAAATTGGCAAGCAGAACCAATTGTTGTTGTTAATAAAACAGATAATAGTAAATTGTTATATGATGTAGCTGCAATTTTTAAATTTAAAAATC
>MEND01000012.1:10253-21581 GCA_001768975.1 Bacteroidetes bacterium GWA2_31_9
AGTTATTCTTCAGGTTCGCATGAAATTACATTAGGATATGTTTTCGATAAGAAAGGAAAAAATAAATCTGTTTTGAACCCTGGAAATCCATACGAGAAGTGGGTAGAATAATTTTTATTATCAGTAAATATTTGTTATAAAAGTAAAAAATAGTATAATATATAAGTTAGAAACTTTGTGCCTTTGTGTCTTAGTGGCTAAAAATAAAATAAATAAATTATGAAATTAAAAATTTACATAAGCATAATAATATTGTTAAATGCAATAACATTTACAAGTATTGCACAACCTCTTGCGTCGGTAAGTCCAGATTCGTTAAGTGCAACACTTATTAATTGTAACGATTCGGTTGAAATTCCGATTACAATTTACAATTCAGGCACTAGTGATTTAACTTATAATATATTTGAATCGTTTAATTCTGTACCAACCGGTTATTGTACTCCTACAACTGGTTATTGCTGTCCCGATGGCTGTGGCGATGGCGATTTTATAAACAATTTTACGTTTAACACAATAAGTAATTTAAACTCAAGTTGTAACGGACAGTCTGACGGCTATATTTCTTATCCATCAACAAGTTATACTACAAATGTTTTGCCTAGTGGAACTTATAATATTAGTATGCAGGCAGGCGGTTATAGCGAGGGTTTTGGAGTTTGGATTGACTATAATCGTGATGGCGATTTTGACGATACCAATGAATTTGTATATTCATCTCCTTCGGCTTCAACTTCACTTTTTTCCTCTACTGTTACAATTCCATCGTCAGCATCTTATGGAAAAACAATGCTCAGAGTTAGATGTAGTTATAGTAGTTTAGTTACTGCAACAGATATTTGTAATGAATTTTACTATAGCGAAACCGAAGATTATGAAATTACTATTGGAGCACCTTTTATTACAGCTACTCCAAATATTGGAACTATTGCTTCAGGCGATTCAGTAATTGTTCAGGTTAAATTTAATGCAATAGGAATGAATGTTGGTAATTATTTAAATTATTTAACAATAAATACTGATGATGCTTTAAATCCAATATTTACAATTCCTTGTTTTTTAACATTTATAGGAGTTCCAGAAATTGCAATTTCAGCAAATAATTTAAATTTCGATTCTATTATGCAGGGAGCAACAAAAATTGACTCATTTTTAATTTCAAATTTAGGTTGTGGCAATTTAGATATTACAGATATAACAAACTTAAATTCAGATTATATTGTTAATTCAACCAGTTTTACTATTCTGCCGGGCGAAAGTCAATACATTTTTGTAACATTTAATCCACAATCGTTAGGAGATTTTTACGATACATTAAATATTATAAATAATGACTCTAATTTAACTGTAAGTTTATATGGTTATGCTACTTCACCTCCTGTAATGTCGTGGTCGCCAAATTCTATAGATGTTACAATAAATACATGTAACGATTCTGTAGTTTTGCCATTAACAATTTATAATACAGGGAATTATGTATTAAATTACGCAATCGAAAATCAACAAATACTTAGTGCCCTATGCACTCCATTAACAACCAGTTATTGTTGTGGTATGGGAATTAATAATGTAACATTTAATACAATTAATAAACCATCCCCCGATGGAGTCGAAAACTATAAAGATTTTTCAGCAACATCTGTTACAACTGTTATTTCTGGACAAACATATACAATATCGGTTAATACAGGAATATCATATAACGAGCATGTATTTGCTTGGATTGACTATAATAATAATGCTATTTTTGAAGCTAATGAAAAAATATTAGAATCAATAGATCAGTATATAAATCACTCTGCAAATGTAACAATACCTAATAATGCAGTAATGCAAACTCCGTTAAGAATGAGAATAATTTCTGAATATTCATGGAATGCTTATCCTCAGTCATGTAATAATGTACAATATGGACAATGCGAAGATTATGCTGTAATTATTGGTGATATGTTATCTCTTTCAAATACTTTTGGCACAGTACTTCCCAACGATTCAAATATTATAAATCTAACTTTTCATACCGAAAGTATTTTAGCAGGAACTTATACAAATAATATTGTATTTAACTCAAACGACCCACTTCATCTAACCGATTCAATTCAATATACTCTAAACTACAATGGCTATCCAGTAATAAGTTCATCAGTAAATTGTATAGATTTAGATTCGATTTTGCAATTTAATTCAACATCCGACTCAATGTGGTTTTATAATATCGGTTGTGATTCGTTAAATATTACCAATATTACAAATTCAAATGCAGCTTTCGTTACTGATACAACAACTTTTATTATCTACCCCGGCGATTCGGCAAAATTATTTGTAACATTTAGTCCTTCAACTATTGGCGATGTTTATGATACATTGAATATTATAAATGATGACTCTTTAATTACTATATGCCTTCATGGATATGCTTTTCCGCCTCCAATCGCCTCATTTACACCACAATCGTTTAATGTAACTCTAAATACTTGTAATGAAATTGATTCGTTGCCATTAACAATTACAAATACTGGTGTATATCAATTAGATTGGAATTTAAGCACAATTACTGAAAAATCACTTTCTTTCGATGGAAACGATTATGTATCAGTAGCTAACACAAATACACTTCCTACAGGTAGCGTAATGACGGTTGAAGCATGGATTTATCCAACATCTTATACCGATGCAAGTTACAACGGCGTTGTTTCTTTTGGTCCTCGCTGGTGTACTGGTTCATCGTTTTTATTATCAATGACAAATGCTGGTCGTCCTTCGTTTGCAAGTTGGTGTAACGATTTTGTTCCAAGTACAGGCCCAACAGCAACTTTAAATTCATGGAATCATATTGCTGCAGTTCTTAATGGAAATAGTATTACTCTATATTTGAATGGATATTCTTGGACAACAACAATGGGCACTGTTCCAAATATTCAAAATGGTTATCCTTGTAATATTGGATGTACCGATAATACAGGAAGATTTTTTAATGGACAAATTGATGAAGTAAGAATTTGGAACACAGCACGAACAGCTTCTGAAATATCAAATAATCAATATCATTCTATTGAACCTGTTCAAAATGGACTTCAGGCATATTTTAAATTTAATGAAGGTAATGGAAATTCGGTAATTGATTTTACAGGAAATTCTCATACAGGAACAATTAATGGCTCTATTTTTAATTTTAGCTCACCAATTTCTAATATTATATCATTAAGTTCATCAAATGGAACAGTTGTAACAGGCGACACTACTATTGTAAATATAACTTTCGATTCAAATGATTTAATAGCAGGGACTTATAATCAAGAAATAGTTTTTACATCAAACGACCCACTTCTAAGTTCCGATACAATATCTTGTACAATAATTTATAATGGATATCCAATAATGTCGGTTTCTGATAGTTGTTTGGCTTTCGATTCATTAATTCAATATCAATCTTTTACCGATACAATTTGGTTTGTAAATTCAGGATGCGATTCGTTAAAAATTACAAATATTTCAAACACAACTGCTTCATTTACTGTTTCTCCTTCAGTATTTTCTGTTTTTCCGAACGATTCAGCTATGTTGGTTGTTACATTTAGTCCACAAAACTTTGGAATTAATCTTGATACCTTACACATTATTACTAACGACTATAATGTTGATATTTGTTTAAGCGGATATGCTTTTTATCCACCAATTATTTCGTATTTGCCAGATTCTATTGATGTTTCATTAACTCAGTGTAACGATTCTATAACTGTTCCTTTAACAATTTATAATATTGGAGATACTACACTGTCATTTAATTTATCAGAAAATATTGACGGTAGTGCATTACAGCTAGATGGTTCAAACGATTATGTTGATTTAGGTAATTGGTTTAATTATCAAACATTTACAATTGAAATGTGGGTAAACCCTGGTACTGCTCAACAGCAATATGCTGATATATTTGATAATAACCATTCAGGAGGCAGGTCATTTGTTTTACAACAAAACTCTACTAATACAAATCAATATGGATGGGGCAGTAATGATGGGGGAAGTGGTGCTTTATTTTCACTAACTCCTAACCAATGGTCGCATATTGCTGTTACAAGAGATGGAAATACAAAAACCAATAAAGTTTATGTAAATGGAACATTAGTATCAAACTTTGTAGGAACTGTAAATATTCCTTACGATGGTTCACAGTATTTTCGTTTAGCACGTTGGGGTGGAGGAGGAAGATATTGGAACGGAACTATGGACGAAGTTCGTGTTTGGAATGAGGCAAAATCGCAACAACAAATTTTAGATAGAATGAATCGTCAGCTTTATGGCTCTGAGGCTGGTTTAATTGCTTACTGGAACTTAAACGAAGGCACTGGAACTATTGCAAATGATTTATCTGGCAATAATCATACAGCAACAATCAATAATGGTGCAGTGTGGAGTACAAACCGAGCAGCTTTATATACATTTATCACTACCGATACTTTTTCGGGAAGTATCGCTTCATCAGACTCTTCAATTGTCAATATTACAATTAGTTCTACAGATTTAGTTACTGGCGAATATAGCTCAAGCATCATTATAAACTCTAACGATCCGTTAAGTTCATCAGACACGATTGATGTAAATTTGCATTTCACAGGTTATCCATTGATTTCATCATCAGTAAATTGTTTGCAGTTTGATTCTGTAATTCAGTATTCATCTTTTACAGACTCGTTATGGTTTATAAATATTGGTTGCGATACTTTAATAATTTCAGATATTACTAATAACACAACTTCTTTTTCAATTGACACAAATTATATTCAAATTCCACCACGCGACTCTTCATTATTGTATGTTTCATTTATTCCAAATGTAATAGGTGATATATTTGACACATTACACATTACGAATAATGATGTTGATATAGATATTTGTTTACAAGGATATGCTTTTAGTCCTCCAATTATTTTACATTCCCCCGATTCAATAATTGCTTTAGTTAATACTTGTAATGATTCTGTAACTATTCCTTTAACAATTTATAATATTGGAGATTACGATTTAATATATTCGATTAATAATAGTACAATTCTTCCTGCTCAATGTGTCCCAATTACAACAGGTTATTGTTGCGATATGGGTATTAAAAATGTAAAATTCAATACTATTAATAATACTACTCCTAATGGTTCGGAAGGTTATAAAAATTTTACTGCAACTCAGCAAACCAGAGTTTTATCTGGTCAAACCTACAATTTATATGCTCAAACTGGAGTTCAATATAATGAACATGTTTTGGCATGGATTGATTATAATAATAATGGAACTTTTGAAACATCAGAAAAAGTTTTAGAGTCAATCAGTCAATTTATTAATCACTCTGCAAATGTTACAATTCCAACTAATGCTGTAGAAAATACTCCGTTACGAATGAGAATTATATCTGATTATTACTGGAATGCAACACCTCAACCTTGCAATAATGTTCAGTACGGTCAGTGCGAAGACTATACAGTAATGATAGGAAATAGAATAACATTATCGAATAATTTAGATACAGTTGCACAAAACGATTCATCAATAGTGAATATTACATTTTATACCGATGAACTTTTGTCGGGAAATTATACAGGAAATATTCTAATTTCATCAAACGACCCTTTAAATGCAGTTGATTCTATAAAATTTGATTTAATACTAAATGGCTATCCAATTATTTCTCTTTCAGATTCATGCTTAGAATTTGATTCAATAATTCAATATAATTCAAAAGTTGACAGTATGTGGGTTTATAACTCCGGTTGTGATACATTAAATGTTACAAATATTAATTCCTTAACTTCATATTTTTATGCCGATACAACTTTATTTAATATTTTACCAAACGATTCAATGCAAATATTTATAACATTTAATACTGATATTACCGGACACATTTACGATACACTTGAAATTATTAATAACGATACAATTCTGCATGTTTGCTTACATGGTTATTCAATAATTCCTCCTTTTATTACTTATAATCCCGATTCAATTTATTTAACAATAAATACATGTAACGATTCTGTTTCAGTTCCGATAACGATTTATAACACTGGCGATTCTCCTTTAGATTGGTCGTTTTCGGTTGATGCATGTACAGTTTCCGATGATTTTGAACCTGCAATTGATAACTCCTTATGGACTACAATTGATGGAGGAGTTGCATCTGCAAATTGTAGTTTTTATTCAGCAGGAAATGCTTTATATTTTGATGGCGACCCACGACAGGCTATAACTCGTAGTTTTAATACAATTTTAGGTGGTCAAATAGAATTTTATTTAAAACTCGGAACAGGTGGAAGTCCATGCGAAAATGCCGATGGTGGCGAAGATGTAACTTTACAATACTCAATTGATAACGGAAATAATTGGATTGATATTAATATTTATTTAGCCGATAATTATCCTAACTTTACATTAATTCAGGAAAATATTCCGATTCTAGCTTGTACAAATAATACTTTATTCAGATGGATTCAGTTCTCGCACAGTGGCTCTGGATACGACAATTGGGCAATTGATGATGTTGCATTTAATAACATTACAAATAATATTGTTTTAGATTCAATTTCTGGAACAATTGCCACAGGAGATTCTACAATTATTAATGCAACATTCTTAACAGATGAATTAGTAACTGGAATTTATAATAATTTATTAATCATAAACTCTAACGACCCATTAAGTCCTATTGATACAATTATTACAACCGTAGAATATAATGGATACCCTGTTGTTTCATTATCCGATACTTGCTTGTTGTTTGATACTATTGTTCAGTGGGATAACGATATTCAGTCGTTTTATGTTTACAATACAGGTTGCGATACATTATTTGTAAGTAATATAATTTCCGATTTACCCGAATTTACAACTACCGATACTTTATTTGCCTTATTCCCAAACGACTCGGCTTTAGTTTCAGTTAATTTCGCACCAGTTACAGTTGGCAATTTTAATGGTACTCTGTCAATAATTAGTAACACTACAATCAAAACACTGTGCTTAATTGGAGTTAGCATTGTTCCTCCTCAGATTTCATTTAGCCCGGCAACATTAACTGCAAATATTACAGCATGTAACGACACTTTCACTACTCCGTTAACAATTTATAATTCTGGTGATTATCAACTTATTTATTCTATTGGAAGTTCAATAATTCAAAGTCCGCTTTGTATGCCTACTACAACTGCATATTGCTGTGGAATGGGAATTACACGATTTGCTTTAAATACAATTGATTATGTTACATCAGACGGTAGTGATGGTTATAGCGATTATAGCTCATTTATGCAAACTCAACTAATACCTTCTCAAACTTATCCTGTAACAGTAAGAACAGGAAATACTTATACAGAAAATGTAAGAATATGGATAGATTTTAATAATAACGGAACATTTGATGCCTCTGAAAAGGTTTTTGAATCATTAAATCAAATGTTAAATCACTCTGGAAATATTACAATTCCTGCAAATTCTGTATTGCAAACTCCACTTCGATTGAGAGTTGGCTCCGATTTAGGTACAAATGCAATACCTCAACCTTGCAATAATGTTGAATATGGTCAGTTTGAAGATTATACTGTTATTATTGGTAGCGGAATTAATTTTACAAATTCTTCTGACACAATTCTTTCTGGCGATTCAGCTATCGTTAATGTAAATTTAGATGCAACAATTGCAACACCTGGTACATTCAGCTATAGTGTTGTTATTAACTCTAACGACCCATTAAATCCTATTGTTGAAGTTCCTTTTGATATTGTAATTGCTCCACTTCCTACACAACCTGTAGTTACAGATGAAGCAATTTGTTTTGGAACTGCAACTCCCGATTTGGTTGCAACTGGAACAAATGTAAATTGGTTTTCTGATGGAGCTTTAACAACTAATATATTTACAGGAAATAATTTTAATAATGGCGAAACTGCTGTTAGTCAATATACTTATTATGTTACACAAACTGTTAATAATTGCCAAAGCCCATCAGATACAATAATATTGTCAATAAATCCGGTTTACAATTTAAGCGATGTTCAATCAATTTGTAATGGCGATTCATACATTTTTGGAACTCAAACATTAACTATATCAGGAATTTATGTTAAAACATTCCAAACTGTAAATGGTTGCGATTCTGTTGTAACACTTACATTAACTGTTAATCCAACTTATTCAGAAGTTGCTCTACAAACTATTTGTAATGGCGATTCCCTCATTTTTGGAACTCAAACATTAACTACATCAGGCACATACATTGAAACATTCCAAACTGTAAATGGTTGCGATTCGGTTGTAACTCTTACTTTCACAGTTTATCCAACTTATAATGTAACCGATAGCACTTCAATAACTTGCGGAGGTTCATATACTTTTGGAACACAAACATTAACAACTGCCGGAATTTATGTCGAAACCTTCAATACTATAAATAGTTGCGACTCGGTTGTAACTCTCACATTGACAATGATTCCTACATATACAGTTTTCGACAATGCAACAATTTGTGATGGAGATGTTTTTGCTTTTGGAACTCAAAGTTTAACTATTGCAGGGACTTATGATGAAACCTTCTCTGCCCAAGATGGTTGCGATTCGTTAGTATCACTTATATTAACTGTTAATCCGGTTTTTGCAACTACCGATTCGGCTTCAATCACTTGCGGAAATTCATACACATTCGGAACTCAAACCCTTACTGTTGCCGGAGTTTATAACGAAACTTTCACAGCAATAAATGCTTGCGATTCGGTTGTTACTCTCACTTTATATATGATTCCTTCTTATACAACCACAGATTCGGTTGCAATTTGTAATGGAGATTCTTACATATTTGGTACACAAACATTATCAGCCAATGGAGTTTATAACGAAACATTTACAGCAGGCGATGGTTGCGATTCGCTTGTAACTCTTACTTTATATATTAAACCAACTTTTTCGTCGCTCGATGCTGCAACAATTTGTAATGGCGATTCATACACATTAGGCACTCAAACACTGACAATTGCCGGTGCTTATGTCGAAACATTTACAGCAATAAATGGTTGCGACTCGGTTGTATATTTTTCATTATCAGTTAATCCGACTTATAGTGTAACCGATAGTACTGCAATATGTCAGGGCGATTCATACATTTTCGGAACACAAACTTTAACAAGTGCAGGAGTTTATGTAGAAACATTTAATTCAATAAATGGTTGTGACTCGGTTGTAACTCTCACATTAACTATAAATCCTATTTTTGCAGGAGTTGATGTAGCTACAATTTGTAACGGAGATGTTTTTGTTTTCGGAACACAAAATTTAACAACAGCAGGTAATTACTCTGAAACATTTAGTTCTGTATATGGTTGTGATTCTATGGTAGTTTTAACATTAAGCGTTAATCCAACATTTGCCGAAAATGATACTGCAATAATTTGTAATGGCGATAATTTTGTATTTGGAACTCAAACACTAACTATTGCAGGAGTTTACAACGAAACTTTCACAGCAATAAACGGTTGCGATTCAGTTGTAACATTAACCCTTAATGTAAATCCAATTTATTCTGAAGTTGATTCAGATTCAATAACTTGCGGTGCATCATTAGTATTTGGAACTCAAACTTTAACTTCCGCAGGAATTTATAACGAAACTTTCGCTTCAATAAATGGCTGCGATTCGGTTGTAACTTTAACATTATCAATGCTCCCATCTTATGCAACTTTGCAATCGGCAACTATTTGTAATGGCGATTCTTATACATTTGGAACACAAACATTAACTATTGCAGGAGTTTACAACGAAACATTTACAGCCGTTGATGGTTGCGACTCGTTGGTAACTTTCACATTAACAGTTAGTCCTACTTATGCAACACTGAGTGAAGTCGAAGTGTGCGATGGCGATTCTTATACATTTGGAACTCAAACCTTGACAACTACCGGAGTTTATAACGAAACATTTACAACAATAAATGGTTGCGATTCGGTTGTAACTCTAACATTTACAGTAAATTCAACTTATAATGTTACCGATAGTACAGCTATTTGTAATGGAAACTCATTTACATTTGGCACTCAAACCTTAACAATTGCAGGGGTTTATGTCGAAACTTTCAGTTCTATTAGCGGTTGCGATTCGTTAGTTACACTTACGTTAACAGTAAATCCTGTTTATTCTGAAACAGATTCTGCTACAATTTGCGATAGCGACTCATACATTTTCGGGACACAAACACTTTCAGTTGCAGGAGTTTACAGCGAAACATTTAGCACTGTAAATGGTTGCGACTCTGTGGTATCACTTACATTATTTGTAAATCCTGTTTATGCTGAATTAGATACAGCATCAATAACTTGCGGAGCTTCATACATTTTTGGAACTCAAACTTTAACTTCTGCCGGAAATTATACCGAAACTTTCAGTTCTATAAATGGTTGCGATTCGGTTGTAACCTTAACATTACAAATGCTCCCTTCATACATTACAAACGATAATGCAGCTCTTTGTGATGGCGACACATTAGTTTTTGGCTCACAAAATCTAACTCTTGCCGGAAATTACAGCGAAACTTTTACTGCACTTACAGATGGTTGCGATTCGTTAGTAAATTTAACATTAAATGTTAGTCCAGTTTATGCCGAAACCGATAGCGTTTCAATAATTTGTGGGGCTTTATACATTTTTGGAACACAAATATTAACATCTGCCGGAGTTTACACCGAAACATTTAATTCCATAGTGGGTTGCGATTCGGTTGTTACACTTACTTTATATATGATTCCAGAGTTTATTGAAATCGACTCTGCAACAATTTGTGATGGAGACTCTATTGTATTTGGCACACAAATATTAAAAATTGCTGGGACTTACTCTGAATTATTTACTGCAATTAATGGTTGTGATTCGTTAGTTACTCTTACACTTTTTGTTAATCCAATTGTAACAAGCAGCGATGCAGTTTCAATTTGCGATGGCGATTCATACATTTTTGGAACTCAAACATTAACTATTGCCGGAGTTTATAATGAAACTTTCACTTCAACAATAAATGGTTGCGATTCAGTAGTAACTTTAACTTTAACTATCAACTACAGCAATGCTGGTATAGATGTTCAAACTGCTTGTGAAAGTTACGATTGGATTGATGGAAATACCTACACTGCAAGTACTTCTACACCAACATATACATTAATCAATGCAGCAGGTTGCGACAGTATAGTAACTTTAAATCTAACAATCAACAATTCAAACACTGGTATAGATGTTCAAACTGCATGTGATACTTACGATTGGATTGATGGAAATACTTACATTTCAAGTACCAACACACCA
>MEND01000012.1:21649-25595 GCA_001768975.1 Bacteroidetes bacterium GWA2_31_9
AATCTAACAATCAATAATTCAAACACTGGTACAGATATTCAAACTGGTTGTAATAGTTTTACTTGGATTGATGGAAATACCTACATTTCAAGCACCAACACACCAACATTCACATTGATGAATTCAGCAGGTTGTGATAGCGTAGTAACATTGAATTTAACAATCAACAATTCAAATATAGTTACAGATGTTCAAACTGCTTGTGATAGTTATACTTGGATTGATGGAAATACATACATTTCAAGCACCAACACACCAACATTCACATTGTTAAATGCAGCAGGTTGCGATAGCTTGGTAACATTAAATTTAACAATCAATGTTTCGACAAGCTCAACAACCAATATTACAGCTTGTGAAACTTATACTTGGTTGGCAAACTCTACAACTTATACAGTAGGAGGAACATACACAGCAATTTTAGCAAATACTGCTGGTTGCGACTCGGTTGCAACATTAAATTTAACAATAAACCCTGTATATTCCGATTCTATCTCGGCATCAATTACTTGTGGCGGCTCATACATCTTTAATGCTGATACATTAACATTGGCAGGTATTTATTATGATTCGCTTACAACTGTAAATAGTTGCGATTCGGTTATTGTTCTTACATTAACAATGATTCCGGCTTATACAGTTTTTGATGCTGATACAATTTGTGAAGGAACTCCATTTACATTCGGAACTCAAACGTTAACAATTGCAGGAGTTTATAACGAAACATTTGTTGCAATCGATGGTTGTGATTCATTAGTTACATTAACTTTAACAGTAAATCCTTCATATTCTGATACAACTACTGCATCAATAAATTGTGGTGAAACATATCCTTTTGCTGGTCAAAATTATACAATTGCCGGAACTTATTACGATTCTTTATTTACTACTTTAGGCTGCGATTCTGTAAAAGTTCTGAATTTATCTGTAAATCCAGAGTTTAGTATTTCGTACCCAGCAGAAATTTGTGATGGTGAAGAATATGTATTTGGAACTGATACTTTAACAACAGCAGGAACATATTATGAAACATTTGTTGCAATAGATGGTTGCGATTCTTTGGTAACTTTAAATCTTTTTGTCCTTCCAGTTTATTCTGTTACAGATAATGCATCAATATGTGATGGGGATTCATACATTTTTGGAACTCAAACATTAACAACATCTGGTGTTTATTACGATACTTTATCCACTATTTCTGGATGTGATTCTGTAATTATTCTGAATTTTACGGTAATGCCACATTCATATTTAACTATCAATGATTCAATTTTATGTGGTCAAACCTATGATTTTTACGGAACCATTTTAGATTCTGCAAATACTTATACACATACATTAGTTGCTGCAAATGGTTGCGATTCAATTATTACACTTAATTTATCAATGATTCCATCATTTGTTACAACAGATTTGGGAATTATTTGCGATGGAGATGAATTTATTTTTGGAACACAAACATTAACAGTAGCAGGTGTTTACAACGAAACATTTACAGCAACTAATGGCTGCGATTCGTTAGTTTCATTCACATTGTCTGTTAAACCAACACCACAAACAAATATTTTAGATTCAATTTCATGCGGAGAAACATATTCGTTTGATGGATTAACATTGTCTTTAGCAGGAACTTATTACGATACACTTATTGCAGCTAATGGTTGCGACTCAATTGTAACCTTATACTTAGCTATGCGTCCATCGTTTATTACTCCACTAACTGCAACAATTTGTGATGGTGCTCAATATTTGTTTGGAACAGATACTTTAACTGCTCAGGGAGTTTATAATCATACATTAACTGCAATAAATGGTTGCGATTCGCTGGTAACATTAACATTAACCATAACACCAATTCCGGCTACTCCCGTGATTGCCGATTTAACTAAGTGTACAGGTTCTGTTTATCCAACATTTACATCATCAACAGTTGTAAATTGGTTTGCCGATTCTTTACTTACAACATTGTTAAGTGCAAGTCCTTCCTATATTCCACTTGACTCAACAGCCGGAACTTATAACTATTATGTTACTCAAACAGAAAACAATTGTACAAGCTTGTACGAAACAGCAACTTTGCAAATATATCAAACCCCTGCTGCTCCAATATCTTCTAACTCGGGAGTTTGTTTTGGAAATGTAAATCCGATTTTATTTGCATCAGGTACAAATATTTGCTGGTATAGCAATATATTATTGACCGATACATTGACAGTCGGAAATGCTTATCAGCCTACCGTAAATGCAGTTGGTTCATACTATTATTATATTACTCAACGTTCAGATTATTGTGGTGTGAGTCCATATACAATGGTTTCATTTGAAATTACTAATCCTTCTGCTGCACCACAAGCTAATAATGTTGCGGTTTGTTTTGGAACTCAAACACCTGATTTATCTATTTTACCTCCTTTTGGAATCGTAAATTGGTACAGCGAACCAGAACTTGTAACTCTTATTAATACAGGCTCTACATTTACAACAGGATTAACAAATGTTGGTGAATATACATTCTATTTTACTCAAACATATTCGGGTTGTGTTAGTTCCACCGGAAGTGTTACTTTAACAATTAATCCTAAACCACTTGTAACATTAGATAATTATTATGTTGCAATAAATAAAGGCGATTCGGTTACGATAAATGCTTACAATGCCGATTCATACACATGGACACCTGCGTTGGGACTTAATACTACAATAGGTTCACAAGTAATTGCCTCTCCGCAAAATACTACAATTTATGTTGTTACAGGTACAAATTCAGAAGGATGTAGCGATTCAGCAAGTTGCAAGGTTGAAGTAGGTCAGATTGGAGTTGACGAAGCATCACTTAGCCAATCAGTTAATGTTTATCCAAACCCTGCCGACAACTACTTAACAGTTGAATATACTTCTTCACACAGAGATAACATTAGAATTGTAATTTATAATGCACTAAATCAAATAATATTTACTAAGGATGTAATTGCCGAAAATGGTGAATTAATTGAAACAATTAATTTAGAAAATTTACCAGATGCAATTTATAATCTGCAAATTATTAGAGATAATAGTATAATAAACAAAAAGATAATAATTAAACATTAATATAAAAAGTCAATATGAAAACATTAAATTATTGGTTTCTGACTATTGCGTTCACACTAAATATTGTAAGCTCATACAGCCAACAAGCTCCTCCTGCCGAGAACGAAGCCCAATTTGCCGAAGGAAATAAACTGCTCGGAAACGAAAATTTTGGACAAGCACTGATTGTTTGGTTAAAAATTCTAAAAGACGATGTCGAAAATGCAAATGCAAATTTTAAATTAGGATTATGCTATCGCAATTCGAGCGAAAAGCAAACTAAGGCATTGCCATATTTCAAAAAGGCATCACGAAATATGTCGGCAAAATACAATTTTTATAGCACCAAAGAAAAAACTGCCCCGATAGATGTTTTATATTTTCTTGGCGAAACATATCTAGCTGCCGGCGAGACAGATAGTGCATTATTGTCTTTTGTCCAGTACAAAGATAAATATCAAGGAAATCCACCAATAGCTGTCGATGATAATATAAGAATGTGTATAAATGCACAAAAAATGATGAATCAGCCTTTACAAGTGAAGTATAAAAACATAGGCGAAGTAATAAACTCAGGCTATACCGATGCTCATCCTGTAGCTTCTATTGATAATAATATGCTGTTTTTCAGCTCGATGAGATTAAGAAGCGACAATTCAAATAAAGACATTTCTGATGCTAAATCAGGCAAACATCCCGAAGATATTTATTTTACAAAAAAAGCAACAAATGGTGGCTGGGAACAACCTATTTACTTTGCTCACAATACCGATAAAAACGAATATCCTGTTTGTATTTCATCCGATGGTTTAAATGTTTATTTCTGTAGAGAAGACAAAAAAAATGATTTTAACGTTTATCATTCAACCTTTAAAGA
>MEND01000013.1:0-368 GCA_001768975.1 Bacteroidetes bacterium GWA2_31_9
TCTAAAAAATCAACATATATTATTGCGGGAGTAAGTTTAATTCTTATTGCCGTAGCAGTTTACTTTTTATTTATTTTTCAAAAATCGCCAAAAAAGCCGAATGTTTCCACTAGCCCCGATAATGTTGTCAGTGCCCAACAGCTTGATATTGCCAAAAAACCTTTTGTGACTTTAACACCGACGTCAAACGGCGCGGAAATCATAATTACAATCCAGCACATGTCCGAATTTGACAAAATTGAATATGAACTGACTTACCAGGCGGATAACCCGCAGGTATCAGGCCAAAAAATAGAAAGAGGGGCAACCGGCACGGATGTTAACCCAAAAGATCCCGAATACAAAAAGTCAATTTTACTGGGCACTGC
>MEND01000013.1:491-12573 GCA_001768975.1 Bacteroidetes bacterium GWA2_31_9
AGCCATTCTATTTGTTCTTGTTTTAGAACCATTGATTTAGTTTTTGAAACAATGAGAGTTTGGTTCACATTGCCAGTGACTGGACCTACTACTACATTGCTATTAGTCGCATTTATAGGTTGTGTTGTTGTTTTTTGTTTTTTTTCAGATACGATAGGAGCATTTATTGTACTTAAAGATTTATTTTCCGATAAATTATTCCTGTTTTCATTTATTTTATTTCCCTCAACATAGTCGCCTTTGACATCAATTTTTCTATTATCAATAACTATTTTACTTGAATCCTTCGAGATTATATTTGTCATTACTGCTTTATCATGTGGTGCAAACAAAGCAAATAATCCAGTAATTATTACACCTGCTAATACAAACCAACCAGCAATCCAAGCTGCTCTGATTCCTACAGGTTTTTTTTTCTTAATATTCATATTTTATTAGTTCAAGTTGTTATGTGTTTATTTTAAAAATAAAACTCAATTCTGGTAGTTTGTCCCACCAATGATGGCTAACATCTGTATATCCACAATATGCGGGTATATTTCATATATCTGAATTTAGTTTATTATTTCTTCTCAGGCAATGCCGCTCTCATAGTAAGCACATATTTCAAAATTGCATCGCCTTTTAAACTATCAAGGTTAGCTTTTTTTTGCCATTTTTGGAACAACTTTCACCCATTTTTTGTCCTTTTTTTTCATTGGGTCTTTATAACCATGGCATTTGTTGCAATTTTTTTCATAAATTTCTTTTCCCTGATTTAAATCCGCTAGAGTATAACCTGAAAACAATTTTGCACCTCTATCGGCATCTGCTTGTGTAGGAGTCATTAATTTGGCTGAACCACATGCTATTAACAGCGTAATTATTACTAAAGTTGAAAGTTTTTTAATCATAGTTTTTAAATTAAATTTATAGCTATTCCATTGATTCCATCAACTCATCTGTAACTTCAAGGTTGTGAAATACATTTTGGACATCATCATCTTCTTCAAATAAATCTGCCATTGCCAGAATTTTTTTTGATTGCTCTATTTCAAGTTTTTTAGTTTCGGTTGGGATTCGTTTAAGTTCTGCATTTTCGGCTTCGATATTCATTTCATCGAGCTTTTTGCGAACTTTTCCGAAATCTTCCATTGCAGTAGTTACAACAATTACATCTTCGAGGTTTTCAATATCTTCAGCCCCTACGTCAATAATTTCCAATTCAAATTCTTCAATGTCAGTAATTTTATCTTTTGGGATTGTAATTACGCCTTTGCGTTCAAAAATAAAACTTAATGAGCCATTTGTTCCTAAAGTTCCGTTCTTTTTAGTGAAAATATTTCGGACATTGCTTACAGTTCTTTTATTGTTATCTGTCAGACATTCAATAAAAAAGGCAACTCCATACGGACCATAACCTTCAAAAGTTACTTCATCAAGGTTTGCAGGTTCTTTTTCGGCTTTATTAATTGCACGTTGAACATTTTCCTTAGGCATATTTGCACCTTTGGCATTTTGAATTGCAAGGCGAAGTCGTGGATTCCCATCAGGGTCTGAACCACTTTCTTTGACTGCTACAGTAATTTCTTTAATTATTCTTGTGAAAATATGTGAGCGTTTATTATCTAATGCTCCTTTTTTACGCTTAATTGTTGACCATTTATTGTGACCTGACATAATTCTTTAATTTTTAAAATCAAAGTTATGAATTGAATATTTATTCTGGAAATTAAAATGTATTTATTTTATTAAGAATATTAGATTATTAAACAAGTTCAGAATGACTATATACACAGCTTTCCGATTAAGCTGAACTTGGTTCAGTATCTATTAAAAACAATATAAATTTAGAGTTATAATCCAGAACTCCAGATAATTAAGATTTATGAGAAGTTAAATCTTATTCATCAGAGAATAAACCTCAGTAGGAACAAAAATATCAATAATCATTTTTGTACGTTTGTTATATTCCATTAATTTCCAAAAAGGTTTTGAAGCATCTTTTATTGCAAGCATTTTACGAGATTCGATAACTTTTATAGATTTAGTTTCTTTATCTAAAAACGTATTAGTTTCTCCATATTTTCGTTTATATAGTTCAAAGAGAACATCCAATTTGTCAACATAATACAAATCATCTTCATCTTCTAAAACCAAGCCTTTCAATGTTATATTATATTCGCAGTCATAATAAATTACATCATACTTTGTAGAACCAATTTTTATAAAATCATTTTTATCTTTAAGGCTTATTTCAGTTACGGTAAAGCTAATTCCAGTGTCAACAGCTAATTCAGTATATAAATGAAAATATAAATGTTCGGGATAATAGTCAAACAATTTTGGGTAAATAAAATTGGTTACACTTTCAAAATCGCCACTTTTTAATAGATTGAAATACTCATCCAAGACTTGATTAAGTGCAGCATCTTTATTAGGCTGTGTAAAGCTGTATAAACTTGCCGAAACGAAAAGAAAGAATACTAAAAATATTTTTTTTAATATATTCATTTGAACTTCAATCTTAAAAAGATTAAATACAAAGATAATAACAATTAAAATAAAAAAAAATTGTTTGAACTTATTCAAACTGAATTGCTTTAAGAGGACTAATTTTAGAAATTATCATTGATGGAATTAAAAGCATAATTACAGTAATCAACATAGTACCAATATTTAACATTAGTATATCTAAAACTTCAATGTTTATTGGTATTACATCAACATAATACGACTCAGAATCAAGCTTAAAAAAACCTGTATAATATTGATATACACATAAAGAAATACCAATAATATTACCCCAAAACAATCCAACAGCAGTTAAATAAGAGGCATTGTACAAAAAGATTTTTCGAATACTAATATTATTTGAGCCTAATGATTTTAATATTCCAATCATATTTGTTTGCTCAAGAATTAAAATTAAAAAACCTGAAACCATATTAAATCCGGCAACAATAACCATTAAAATTAGGATTACCCAAACATTCATGTTTTGTAATTCGAGCCAATCGAAAAGTTGTGGAAATTTTTCTTTTATGGTAATTGCTTTAAGAGTTGAGCCATCTTCGTTGAAATTATTTGCAACTATAAAATTTATTTCCTCTGCAACTTCATCAATTTTGTCAAAATCGGAAGTAATTACCTCAAATCCACTTATTTGATTTTCGTCCCATCCGTTTAATTTTTGAATGTGTTTAATATCAACCAAAACATAAAGCTTATCAAAATCTTCTAAGCTTGTCTTATAAATACCACAAATATTAAATTTTCGCATTCGTGGTGGGTCTTGAATAAAGTACATTTCTATTGCATCGCCAATCTTTAATTTTAAAAGATTTGCTATGCTTTGAGAAATTAAAAGATTATTTGATTTAACAGAATCTGTAACTTCAAAACTTTTGCCTTCGACTAAATTTTTATTAAAAAAAGACCAGTCAAAATCGCTTCCAACTCCCTTCAACACAGCTCCTTGAATATCATTTTCGGTTTTAATAATACCTGCCTTTGTGACAAAAATCTGTATATGCTTTACTCCTTTAATATCATTTTTAAATGGGTAAAATGGTTGATTTTTGTCAATTGGCAGAGTTTCGTATGATGAATTAGAATCGTAATTAACAATCTGAACATGTGAACCAAAACCAATAACCTTAGTTCGTATCTGGTTTTTAAAACCTGTTACAATTGCAACTGAGGCAATCATTACTGTTAGCCCGAGTGCAATTCCAATAATTGCAATTTTAATAATAGGACGTGAAATCCTATTATTTCCATCTTTATTGCTAATAATTTTTTTTGCTATGAAAAGTTCGGTATTCAATTTGCTAAATTTGCACAAATTTACAAAACTATATTATGTTTCAATTTTTATATTTTACTTTTGAAAAAAAAGACAATATGACATTGAGAATTTAGGATTTACGATTTACGCTTTTTTTTGACAGGATTAACAAGATTTACAGGACAAAAATTTAGCAATTTAACCATATTACCATAAAACAATGTAACCATTTAAACTTCAAACGACAAACAACAGATATCAACTAAACTACAAACAAATGAAATTTTTATTCTTCATATTTTTCACATTTACTTTAAACGTTTTATATTCAATAGAATATGCATCTATAAAAACTGGAGCTGAACGAACAGAATTATATTTTCCCGAATTAAAAGGAAAAACAATTGCTGTTGTTGCAAATCAAACATCATTAATCGGAGAAACTCATTTGGTTGACTCGCTAATTTCAAGTGGAATCAATATTAAAAAAATATTTTGCCCAGAGCATGGTTTTCGTGGAACTGCCGATGCAGGAGCACATGTAGCAAACTACACCGATTCAAAAACTAAAATTCCTGTTATTTCACTTTATGGTGATAAAAAGAAACCATCGGCTGAAGATTTAGCAGGAATTGATATAATTGTATTTGATATTCAAGATGTTGGTGTTCGTTTTTACACTTACATTTCAACTTTGCATTATGTAATGGAATCTTGTGCCGAAAATAAAATTCAGCTTATGATTCTTGATCGTCCAAATCCAAATGGCTTTTATGTTGATGGTCCTGTTTTAGAAGTGAAACATAAATCATTTGTAGGAATGCATCCAGTGCCTTTAGTACACGGAATGACAATTGCAGAATATGCACAAATGATTAACAACGAAGGCTGGCTTGTAAATGGCGAAAAGTGCGAACTAAAATACATTTTATGCGATGGTTATAATCATACAAACTTGTATAACTTACCCGTAAAACCTTCACCAAATTTATCAACAATGAATTCTGTATTTTTATATCCATCGCTTGGTTTGTTTGAGGGAACTGTTATGAGTGTTGGACGAGGTACCGATTTTCCTTTTCAGGTTGTTGGGCATCCAACATTGAAAACAGAAAAATTCAGTTTTACACCAGTTGCAAAAAAAGGTGCAAGCATGAATCCTCCGTTTAAAGGACAAGTTTGCTATGGTTTTGATTTGAGAAATATTGGTGAAGATTATTTTTACAATCGAAAGGTAATTGACTTGCAGTGGCTTATAAAATCTTACAACAAATTTGGCGATAAAAAGAAATATTTCAATTCCTTCCTTACAAAACTTGCCGGAACTACTGAGTTAAAAACTCAAATTATAAGTGGATTAACCGAAGACGAAATCAGAAAAAGCTGGGAACCAAAACTCAGCCAGTTTAAGGAAATCAGGAAAAAGTATTTGCTTTATGAGGATTTTGAGTAATGTTTTCCTATTATAAACCTTTGTATAGAAATAACAAATTAAAATTGACCTTTACACACTTTGTTGAACAGTATCTTGGGTTGAGTGCTAATTTAACCTTCTACTCAAAAAAAAGGCTGTTTAAAAATTAAACAGCCCTTTTTTTTAATACTGATAAATTAAAATCATTATTAATTAGTTTTTATTATTCTACTTGTTATTACTTTATTATTGCTATTAACTCTAACAATATAAATTCCCTGACCAAAATCCTCTCCAATTTCAAATGGGGTATTAGTATGAATTGTTGTTGTGAGTATTGACTGTCCAGTAATAGAAAACACTTCTAATCCACATTCAATATTCTCATTACTACCAACATTGATAGTCGTACTATTATTAAAAGGATTTGGATAAGTATTTAATTCAATAAATTCGTCAATCAGACCAACATCTTCTGTTTGTCCTTCTAAATTCTCAGAAGTAAATGATTTGGATGGACCGTAAGTAATAGTACAAACTGATCCATAATTACTCCATACTCCTTTAAGTTTAACTCTGATTCTTACTTCATAAGTTGTTCCCCAATTTATTCCCGGAACATAATACAATCTCAAATAATTTCTATATCCAGCTGTGGGAAATACTGATAGTGTAGTTCTGGATGTAACTGCTAAAGTAGTAGTATTTGTAAAATTAAATTCATAATCTTCAGCACCACTAACACCATCACAATATATTATTAATGACTTATTTGAAGTATTAGTATTACAAAAATCATTTCTAAGTTTTGATGTGTTTATTGCTAATGTTAATGGACAAGATGTACCATATTCGCCCCAAACATTATTTACTTTTGCTCTAACTTGAACATCATATGTATAACCTAAAATAATTCCAGGGACATAAGCTAATCGAATATAACTTCTTGTTCCATAATTTGGCCAAGCTGTAGATGTTGTAACTGACTGGCTATACGAAATTCCTGAATTTACAAATAAAAATTCATATTCTTGTACATTAGGAACAACATCACAATATACAAAACTATTTTTATCGTATGTAGTTGTATTACAATATGCAGAACTTAATTTTGTAGAACCAACTGTCAATGCTAACTGACACACAGGACCGTATGAACTCCAAACTCCATTTTTATAATATCTAACATCAACATCATAGGTATTTCCAATAGATAAAGAAGCTACATAATTTAATCGCATATAATTTCTTGCGGGGGATGTTGGAAAGACTTCACTAGTTTTTTTAGTTACAACCGATAAATCTACAGTATTTGTAAATCTAAATTCATATTCTAATGCACTAGTAACTGCATCGCAATAGACTAATGTATTTAAATTTGATAAACTTACATCACAGTAATCTGAACTTAATTTTGTTGATATAGGTGGTGCTTCAGGATAATATACATTTGTTTCCCATAATCCTCGACCATAGGTAGCAGCTCTTAATATACTTGATGAAGGAGTTTCTGAGTAATAAATTTCTAATTCTCCAATTTTAACATTTGGTAAGTTTGTATTAAAATAAATCCAATCATTTGTTCCTTTTTTAAAGTAAACACCTAGTTCTGAGCCTACATATAAATGAACTTCACTAGTTACTTGCTTATTTTGAATAACTGAGTACATTGGAAGTAGTGGTAATCCTGTTGAAATATTAGTCCAAGAAGTTCCTCCGTTTGTTGACTCATAAACACCATAGGAATTATATCCACTCATTGATATCCAAATTGTATTTGCATCATCATTTTTAATTGCAATAGATGTTATGTAGGCATATGTAATAGGCAGAGTTCCTGTAACATTAGACCATGAAGAACCTCCATTTGAAGTTTTCCATATATGAGTATTATCAGCTACAAATAAAACTTGAGTATTTGATACAGCAATAGCCATTGACCTTAATTTATTTGAAGAATTAATTGTAGAAATCTGCGACCAACTTGTTCCACTATTTGTACTTTTCCAAACATTTGCATAACCTGCATACAAAGTATTGTGGTTTGTAGGATCAATTATGTACGGTGTTACCCAAGCTCCATCTCCAGCATCTACTGGCTGAATTTCTGTAGCTGACGACCAACGATTTGTAGTTCTGTCAATCTGACCATAAACATATGTTCCATATTGTATATTTACATCAGTATAATCAATTAAACATTCCATTCCATCTCCACCTTTTACATCATACCAACTTCCTCCTGTAAGTAACTTTGTTCCATTATCTTGTAGTCCAGTAATTGTTTCATCAGATACTGTTTGTGATACACTTAATTTGTAAATTTGACTATTAACTAATCCATTTGTTTTATCGGTAAAACTAGATCCATTATTGCTTGAAAAATAAATTCCGCCATCGTTACATTCAAACAAGTCACCATTGCTTCTAAATTTATGCATATGCTTATCGGCATGAACTGCTTGTACTCCATCGCCCCACCAATGATTAATAATCGACCAACTAGAACCACCATTAGTTGATTTCCAAGAATTAACTCCACCAACTACAACAATACTTGCATCAATTGGTGAAGCTGCAATACTCAAATCGTACCAACCTTGACCACCAGAGTCATCTCCTCCAGAAGCCCATCCTAATAAATTAGACGTAAGTCCATCAAAAACTTGAGGAAATGTAGTTCCACTATTTGTCGATTTATATACTCCATACAAGCCATCGTCTGATGCTGCAACTATTGCATAAACCCAAGTAGATTGATTTGATGAAACAGCAAGTTCAGTTCTATATCCATCTGGTAAATTTAGTGTTTGTAACCATGAACTCCCTCCATTAGTTGAAACATAAATTCCTCCACTGCTAGTTGAGCCATATAATGTATTAAAATTATCTGGTTTATATTCCAAATCATTAAAAGCAGTTGAAGTAAGTTGGGTACTCCAAGTTGTCCCACCATCAGTTGTTTTATAAACACCAACAGAAGTCGCTGCTAATATTATTTGATTATTTGTTGGATCAATTAATAATTTATAAACCATTCTATTATTCGATAGGCTATAACTTAATCCGGTAGTATTCCATGTTGCTCCATTATCTGTTGTTTTCAAAACTCCAATACTTCTATTATCCCAAGCATCTTTATCTCCAGTTGCAATATAAATAGTATGAGATGTAGCATAATCAGAAGGAACTGCAATATCACTTATGCCAAGAACTGAATTATTATCTGTTAAACAAGTCCAAGATGAGCCACTATTACTAGTTTTCCACAAACCTCCAGCAGGTGCTCCAACCCAGTAAGTATTATTGTCTGTGGGGTGAAAAGCAACGCAATTAGTTCTACCAACTCCTGCATATCCGCCAGTTGAACTATTTGTTCCCAAACTTGTCCAGTTTGCAGTAGTTGATTTATTCATTGGGTTTGCTAATAAATATTTTTCAAAAACTTGTTGTGCATTTTTATCAGGGAAAGTTCCTGTATTAGCATCAACCTGATATTCCATATTATAAAACCAACGTTGAAACTGTTTCCAGCCAGATGCTTTTTTCTTAATTCCATTTTCGTAATAATATCCTTTATCGACATTGAATGGTCGCCAATAATCGTCGAAAGCATTTTTGTAGTCATAAAGGGTATAGCTTCCGACAGATTTATTAACTGGTAAATTTTTTAGCCATGGCTGTGCATTTAATAGTACTGAAAACAATACTATTCCAACCGTTAACGTAAAGTTTTTCATATTAATAAGATTAGTTAAATTTTAGATTTATAAATATTAGTTTACGAAACTAATAAATATTTGTTACAATCAATTACACTATTCACCTGTTATTAAAAAATTTCAAAAACTTAATCTATAATTGAATATAAGCTAAAAAAGACTACTTCAGTAACGAAGTAGTCTTTCTTAATTATAAAATTTCAAGCCTTAAGCTTAAAATTCAATGTGTGAATATTAATTAGTTTTAATAATTCTATTAGTGATTACTTTTCCGTTGTTGTTTACTCTTACAATATAAATACCTGGTCGGAAATCGTTTCCAATTTCAATAGGCGTATTGGTATGAATTGTAGTTGAATAAACTGCTTGTCCAGTTATATTAAACACTTCTAATCCACAGTCAATATCTTCACTACTTTCGATATTGATTGTTGCATTATTACTAAATGGATTTGGATAAGAGTTCAATTCCATATAAGCTTCATTTATATCAAAGCCTTCTTCTTGTCCTTCAAAATTATTAATTGTGTATGATTTTGCTCCACCATAAGTAAATGAACATTCTGCACCATAAGATCCCCATACTCCATTTTTCATTGCTCTTACAGTTACAGTATATGTTGTTCCCCAATTAATTCCAGGAATATATCTTAATCGCAAATAGTTTCTTGCTCCTGCTGTTGGGAATACTGCTAATGTAGTTTTAGATGTTGTAGCGAATGTTGTATTGTTGTAAAACACAAATTCATAATTAGAAGCTCCATATATTGGATCGCAATAAATTAATAAATTTTTATCTGATGTTGAAGCATCACAAAAATCATCTCTTAACTTTGTGGTACTAATAGATAATGTATAATCACAAGGGGTTCCCCATTCACTCCAAATACCACTTACTTTGGCTCTTACATCAATTGAGTAAGTATAACCAAATACTACTCCTGAAATTTGTTTTACTCTGATATAACTTCTTGAACCATATCCTGGCCATACAGTTGCAGTATTTACTGTTTTGCTAAATATTGGTGATGTATTAGTTACTCTAAATTCATATTCTGTTGCTCCTGTTACTACATTGCAATAAATAAAACTATTTGCATCTGTGGTTGAACCATTACAATAATTTGTTGTAAGACTTGTTGTTGCAACATTTAAGTTAATTGAACATGGTGTTCCATAAATGGTTTTTCATTCTTAAAGCTGTACTCTTACAATAACGTTAACTTAGCAACTTTTTAACAATTTCAGAAACCAATTTATTATCGGCTTTTCCTGCAAATTGTTTTGATGCTTTGCCCATAACTTTTCCCATATCTGAAGGGAGTTTTGCACCAACCTCTGCAATTATTTTCTTAATTTCTTCCTCAACTTCTTCTACTGACATTTGTGCTGGTAAATACACTGCAATTATTCTTGCTTCAAAAAGCTCTTTATCAGCAAGTTCCTGACGCTTATTTTGAATATAAATATCGGCTGATTCTTTACGTTGCTTAACCAACTTATTCAGAAGCTGAATTTCTTTTTCTGGTGTAATTTCTTCGCTTCCTTTTTCGGTTTTCATTAATAACAATGCAGCCTTAACTGACCTTAATGCTTCAAGTTTTTCTTTCTCACGAGCAAGCATTGCTTTTTTAATGTCCTCGTTAATTTTATCTATTAAGCTCATTATTTAAGTTTATTAGTTGAAAAGTTGATTAGTTTATAAGTATAGCAAAAAGCACTTTAAGTACTTAAGGCACTCTAGTCACTTAAGTCACTTCTTAATCCACATTATCATGCAAATAAGAATTGTTTTCCTTAAAATTTACATTTTTGTTTTCATCCTCAGACAAATAGAATTTTGAAAAATGCTGCTCCTGTGATACATTTTTAGTTTCAACATTAATTTGCTGACGCTTAAATGCTGGTTCACTCTCCAACTCATCTATATTTTTATTAGTAAGATGGCTTAACTGACGAAGCTTTTCGTAGTTTTTGCTTATGTCATTTGTAGGCTCTTCGGTATTCGTATTTTCAACTTCTTCTTCCTTTGTTTTTCCATAAAGTTCTTCAATATCTTTATTTACAGAAGTATCTTTATTTTCATTTGCATCAAAAGGAATAGGAATCTGTGAAATTGACGATGGCTTTGCTGTATTAATTCTTTCAACATTCACTTCATCATCAAGCTTATAAACTTGTTTATTTTCGGTGCTTTCAATTTTTTCGTTTGTTGATTTTTTGTTTTCGTTTAAATTGAAAACTTGTTTTTGCTTTTCAACTCTATTTGAAAATTCAGGTATTGAGCTTGTTCCAAATCCTGTTGCAATAATTGTAACATTAATTTTATTTCCTAACGATTCATCGATACCATTACCCCAAATAATATCTGTATTTGAGCCAGCAACTTCTTGAACATAGTCAGTTATAATTCCAACTTCGTCCATTGTAATTTCTTCGATACCTGAAGTAATATTTAATAAAATATTTCTTGCTCCTCTAATATCATTATTGTTTAAAAGTGGTGAATTTAATGCTAATTCAATTGCTTTTATTGCTCTGTCGTCGCCTTCAGAAATTCCTGATCCCATAACAGCAACTCCACTATCTTTCATAACTGTTTGAACATCTGCAAAGTCAACATTTATATAACCTGGTACTGTAATAATTTCGGCAATTCCTTTTGCAGCAGTTGTTAAAATTTCATCAGCTTTTGAAAATGCTTCAGATAATTTCAAATTGCCATATATTTCTCTTAATCGTTCATTATTTATAACCAACAATGAATCAACATGCTCTTTTAATGCAGCAATACCTTCAATTGCTTGATTAATTCTTCTAGGACCTTCATTACGGAAAGGAATAGTTACAATCCCAACTGTCAAAATTCCAAGTTCTTTAGCAGCTTGTGCTATAACAGGAGCAGCTCCAGTTCCAGTTCCTCCGCCCATTCCGGCTGTAATAAATACCATTTTGGTACTTGAGCTTAGAATTTCAGAAATATCATCAAGAGTTTCAATTGCAGATTGACGACCTTTTTCGGGTAAATTTCCAGCACCCAGACCCTGAGTTAATGTTTGTCCTAATTGAATTTTAATAGGAATCGGACTCTTTAATAATGCTTGAGAATCTGTGTTACATATCACAAAATCAACATCTTTGATGCCTTGTGCATACATGTAATTTACAGCATTTCCT
>MEND01000014.1:0-147 GCA_001768975.1 Bacteroidetes bacterium GWA2_31_9
TGTTTTTACTTCGGTGTTTTTTGATAAAAATTCTGAAAGTTTTTGTGGACTTAACCCAAGTGATTCTTTATCAACAGCAATAAACACCGGATTTGCATTACAATATGAGATTGCATTTGCTGTGGCAATAAATGTTAATGGTTGGGT
>MEND01000014.1:322-9966 GCA_001768975.1 Bacteroidetes bacterium GWA2_31_9
ATGTACTTTTTTTCGTTTCCAATGAAAACAGGCTCATGAAGAATTACTGTTTCTTTTTGAAAAGTTTGCTTTATGAAATCAACCGTCTCTTTATACATTATAAATATCAGTCTTATATTTTTTTAAATTTTCTGGTTTAACAAACCAATCGATAGTTTCTGTAAGTCCTTTTTCAATATTGTATGTAGGTTTGAAATCTGTGAGTTTCATTAATTTAGAATTATCGCCCCAAAGTCTGAAAACTTCTGATTTTTCTGGTCTAATTCGTTGTTCTTCTACTAAAAATTCAACATCGGAATTCATAATTCTTTTTATCAAATTAAGAGTGTCGCCTACAGATATTTCATAATTACTAGATATGTTAATTTCTTGTCCTGCAGTTTTTTCTGCTTCTGCAATTGCAATAAAACCATTACAAGTGTCTTTTACATAATTAAAATCGCGAGTTGGTGTTACATCTCCTAATTTTATTTGTTTTTTACCAGAGGCTATTTGAGAAATAATTGTTGGTATTACTGCTCTTGCTGACTGGCGTGGTCCATAAGTATTAAATGGGCGAACAATTGTTACAGGAAGATTGAATGCATTAAAATAACTCAAAGCCATTGCATCTGCTCCAATTTTACTTGCACTGTATGGCGATTGTGGTTGCTTTGGATGTTTCTCGTCTATTGGAACGTATTGTGCTGTTCCATATACTTCGCTGGTTGATGTATGTAATATTTTTTTACAGCCATTTTCCATAGCTGCCTGACAAATATTTAATGTTCCATTTACATTTGTTTCAACATAACTATTTGGTGCTACATACGAATAAGGAATTGCAATTAATGCTGCAAGATGAAAAACTATATCAATATCTTTTGTGATTTTTTTGCAAAAAAATGGGTCACGAATGTCTCCATTTACAACTTCTATTTTTTTTATGCAATCAACATCTTCGAGCCAGCCCCAATAGTTGAAAGAATTGTATAAAGACAAGGCTCTTACATCATAGCCTTTTTCAACTAGTATTTCGGTTAAATGTGATCCTATAAATCCGTCTGCACCTGTAACTAATACTTTTTTCATATAAAAATTTGAAATTCTAAAATTAAGACAAATATTGGTTATTCGACATTTTAAGTAATAACATCATAAACTTTAATATTTTCTTTTACTTTTTTTATCGAAAAAAGTAACAAAAAACTTTTGATTGCAAGAACTCACTCTGTCTGCGAGTTAGCTTCGCTGATTCGTAAACGAATTCGCTCAAACAGCTTGCAATCTATAAGGAATTATTATTAAGCTTCGCTGAGCTTTAACAAACCGTGTAACATTTTGGTAAGTTTTCATCTTTAATATTGTATAAATCTTCATCAATTCTCACTATTTTTGTCGAATAAGACAACTATTTTATTGTTTTGTAATTTTATTAGGAGTTCCAATGTGTTGGGAAAGACTGTCTTTGTGTGTAACATCTAAATTCTTGTATTGGTGTTTTTGTAAAAAAAGAAATAAAATTTAATGATTTTGCAGATATTGATCTCAAATTCAAAGCTGTTTCTTTTATATCTTTAATTGAATAGTAATTGGTTATTTCTTTCCAATCGTTCCATGTTCCATAATCTAAAACTCTTGCTAAAATATATGGAAAGTTTGTTTTATAATTTAAAGTCGAATAATCAATATCCCAGAAAAGATTTTTTGAAAAATTTGGTTTCATATTAATTTTTGAAAATTTAAATTTAAGACAAATATTTTAATTGAAAGGTTTCTTTATCTAAATATTATCAATAATAAAATTCATTGTTTAATATATTTACGACATTAGATTTACGAAGTACGATTGCTTTAGCCGCTGTCTTCCAAATCGTAAATAGAACTTTGCAAATAGTACATTTATATTTTTGTATATTCCATTGAAGTTTTAATAATTCTTTTTTTAACTTCAGACCATTTAAGCGAAGGATTTGTAAGTAAAACAGGCCAATCTGACAAATCCACATCGTTAAAATAAGTAATACTTTTTAATACGTTTAACTCATTGTATTGATTGTATTTTGCTTTATAAAAAGCCATCATTTCTGATAAGCTATATATTTTCAATAAATAAAATATATCAATAAAATCCTTAACACGTTGTCCGCTTGTAGCAATAGCATTTAATTTCATAGCCAAAATATCTTCTACTGAAAGCATAGAAATATTTTCAAACAACTCTGGTTCTTTTATAAGTGGATAACGGTGGGCAATTAAATCAATCTGAACATTATTAATGCTTCCTCTAATAGTATTAGTAGCTGAAAAATAAAGAGTGAATGAAAAATCGAAAGATAATTTCTCTAATATTTGTGATGAGTCGAAACTAAAATTGGAGAGCAAATCAATATCAACTGATTTTCGGTGTCCTAGTTTCAAAGCTAAAGCAGTACCCCCGACGAGATGAAAGCCATGAAGATAATCTTTGTTTTGTAATTTTTTTAGTAATTCCAATGTAGAGGAATCGACTGCTTGCGTATGTAACATTTAAACTTTTTTTTAGGGATTTTAAAAAACAAAGAAAAAAAATTAAGTGTTTTTGGGTCGAGATAATTAATCTTGCATATTGTACGTATAACCTCATCTCTACCATAATTATTAATTAAGAGTTTTATTTCGTTTAAATTACCTAATGTAATGATTCTTTCTATAATCAACCGTTTTGATTTTTTTTTATCAAGAATCAAAAAATTCACATCCCAAAAATACAAGGGATTTAGATGCTTAATAAATGGTGTCATTTATTTTTTTTAATATTGTTTAACAAAAATACTAATTGTTTTTCACTTTGCATATAAACATCTTTACATGTTTCTTATAAATTAATTTATTTAATCAATTCATTAGACCATAATTGTTCTAAAAATATTTTCCAAGGTAATACTGTAATTCCATCAACATTTCTAGGGTATTGCTCATTGCAAACAAGAATTAGCCTTTTTGTTTTATATTCGTCAGAAAAAGCTTTTAAACCTTTAAAATGACGAGAAGAAGCATTGCTTGTAGATTTAACTTCAACAGCAATTTCATGGTCGCCCAAAATAAAATCAACCTCAAATTGAGATGTCGTTCGCCAATAGGAAATATGATAATTTAAGTTTGAATAATTACAGTGTGCATATATTTCATTATAAATCAAATGTTCAAAAGCATTACCAAACATTTCACTCCCAAATTGAATATTGCTTCTTTTTAAAAGAAAATTTGTAACACCAATATCAAAATAATAAAATTTGGGTGAAAGTATTACTCTACGTTTTGGCTTTTTTTGAAAAACTGGCAAAAATCGTCCAATTAAAGTATCTTCAAGTATTTGAAAATACTCTTTTATTGTTGGGGCACTAACTCCGCAGTCTGTTGCAATATTTGAATAATTTACCATTTCTGCGTTTGAGAATGCTGCTATTTCAAGAAACTTTGAAAACACTGGAACATTACGAATTTTAGCTTCAGTTGCAATTTCATCTCTTAAATAACTACCAATATATGCCGATAGTAATCTTTTGGGATTATTTGATAAATAATGCCTTGGCAATAGACCATTATTTAATGCTCTTAATAAATCATAATCGGGAATTTCGGCAAATGTCAAAGGATATAACTCATATCTAATTGCTCTTCCTCCGAGTAAGTTATTACCTGATTTAAGAATTTTTCGTGGGCTTGAACCACTCAAAATAAATTGTGTTTTATGATTTGCTATTAACCAGTGAATTTCGTTTAACAATTGCGGAATACGTTGAATCTCGTCAATTATTACCAGCATTTGAGGTTTTGTTGCTTCAATAATTTGAATCAACAAATTTGGATTAGCTAAAAATCGATTATATTCGTTTGGTAGTAATAAATCAAAATACAAAGAATCGGGATATAGATTCTTTAACAAAGTGCTTTTACCTGTTTGCCTTGCACCCCATAAAAAAGCACTTTCGTGTTCGATTTCTTCAAATATTTGTTTTCTAAAAAACATGATAAACAAAAGTACTACTTTATTTTAACATGATAAAATAAAGTAGCAAATATTTAACAGAACATACATACGCCTGTATATTAGCATATTAAATCAAATTTCAGAGGAGTTCCCTTTGATAAATCAGTTTTTGCCTTTTTACCAATTATTTCTTTCAAAAATTTTGGAGGAAGCCCATCTCCGGGACGAATTGAACGGACATTTTTTTCGGTAAATAATTCTCCATTTTTTATATCTTCTGTTACAAAAAGTGAACGTGAATATTTTCTGCTTTTAATTATTTTTTCAGTAAATTCATATGTAACTTTTCCTAATGCTTTTTCAACATTTCGAACAGATTCGACCATTTTTTTGAATTCGTCAAACTCCATTGAGAAAGCTGCATCGGGGCCGCCAGTTTTACGGTCAATAATAAAGTGTTTTTCAATAATTTTTGCTCCTAAAACTACTGATGCTATTGCGACTTCACTTCCCATTGAATGATCCGAAAGTCCAGCAATTACTCCAAAACGCCTTTCTAAATCAGGAATTGTATTAAGATTTGCATCTTCAACTGATGCTGGATAATCTGAAGTACATTTTAATAATGCAATTTGGTTATTACCAGCTCTTTTACAAGCATCTAAAACTTCATTTATATCCTCTAATGAAGCTATACCCGTAGAAATAATCATGGGCTTACTTTTTGACGCAACATATTCAATTAAAGGAATATCTGTTATTTCAAAGCTTGCGATCTTATAACAAGGAACATTCATTTTTTCTAGAAAATCAACAGCTGTATTATCAAATGGTGTTGAGAAAAAAATCAAACCTAGTTCTTCTGCATATTTTTGTAGCTTTGGTTGCCAATCCCAAGGAGTGTAGGCTTCTTTATATAAATCATAAAGAATTTTTCCATCCCATAAAGTTCCGCCTTTTATTTTAAAATAATCGTTATCGCAATCAATTGTAATTGTATCTGCTGTATATGTTTGTACTTTAATTGCATCAGCTCCAGCATCTTTAGCGGCTTTAATTGTTCGCATTGCTAAATCAAAATCTTGATTATGATTTGCTGAAAGTTCTGCAATTATAAAGACAGGGTAGCCTTTTCCGATATTTCTGTTAGTTATTTTATACACTTTTTTTAGATAATGATTTTAGAATTTATAATTTGCTTTTTTACCACATAGTATCATAGAAACATAGGATTCACATAGCTTTTTCTAAACAAATTTAAGTTATGAATTTTAGAGTTTCATCAGTCTTTCGGCGGCTTTTTCCATTGTTTCATTGGACTTTGCAAAACAAAATCTTAATGTTTTATTATCGGTATTTTCATGATTAAATACTGAAACCGGAATTGCAGCAACTCCATATTCTTTTGCCAAACGGAAAGCAAATTCTGTGTCCTTTTCATCAGAAATTTTTTGATAATTCAATAATTGAAAGTAAGTTCCACATGAAGGACGTATAACAAATTTTGAGTCTTTTAAAAGATTATTAAAATAATCTCTTTTTTGTTGGTAAAACAATCCTAATTCATTATATAAATCTTTATTTTTCAGAATCTCACTTAGTGCCCACTGAATTGGTGTATTTGCACAAAAAACTATAAATTGATGAATTTTTCTAATTTCGGCTGTAATATGAGCTGGAGCTAGGCTATATCCCATTTTCCATCCTGTTGTATGAAATGTTTTTCCAAATGAAGAAATAATTACACTTCTTTCGGCTAATTCTGGAAATCTGGCGACACTTTGATGTTCGTAACCATCGAAAATTATATGCTCATAAACCTCATCACTTAAAATAATTATTTTGGTTTTAGCAGTAATCTTTTTCAATTTTTCTAAATCGGCTACTGATAATATTGCACCTGTTGGATTATGAGGTGTATTTAATATAATCATTTTAGTATGAGGATTAATAAACTTTTGTACCTCATCCCAATCGATACTGTAATATGGTGGTTTTAGCTGAATAAAAACAGGAACACCTCCATTTAATCTAATTGATGGAACATAGCAATCATAAGCTGGGGAAAAAACAATTACTTCGTCGCCTTCTCTAATTAATGCAGTTATTGCATTAAATAATGCTTGAGTAGCACCAGCAGTTATTGTAACTTCTGTTTCGGGATTATATCTTTTTGAATATAAATCTTCTGTTTTTTCACAAATTATTTCTCTAAGAGGCATCAAACCTTCCATTGGAGCATACTGATTATGACCCAGTTTCATGTGTTTATTTACAAGACTTATTAACTCCGGAGAACATTCAAAATCGGGAAAACCCTGAGATAAATTTATAGCATTATGCTCATTTGCATAACGTGACATTACTGCAAAAATAGATGTTGTAATATATGGAAATTTCGTAGAAATCATAAGAACCAAAATTTTTGATTTACAAAGTTAAACAAATTGATTCAAGTTATAAAGCTTGTATTTATTTTAATTAACTATTTTTGTTCACAATTAGGAATTTGGAATTTTGGAATTATGATTAAACAAATAATAAACTATATTGTTAAAAAGGTCAAAAAGAGTCATTATGTGCAATCTTTATTTTTTGCACCAATTAATCTAAAATCATTGCCTGTTTTTGGTACATTCACAGACAGTTATGGCAATGAACATAAATTATATTCCGGATTTAGAACTAAATTAAAACCTGACTGGAAATCATTTGTTTTAAATCAAGGGAAAAAATTTCAAACCAGTCCCGAGTTTTTTAATATTAACAAAAAAGATAGTAAGCTAACTCTAAATAGAATTTTACCAATAGCCTATTCGTACTCAAAGGTTATAGAAAACAGTAATATATTAGAACTTGGCTGTCATTTTGGTGGAGTATCGTTCTGGCTGGCTGAAATGGGAGCTAAAGAAGTTTATGCAACTGATTTTACAGGATATAAAGCTAATGCAGCTGACTCAAATAATAATTCTGAAAAGGTTTTAAATGATATTGATAATGAGCTGAATATTGCTAGAAATGAATATGGAAAATTATTCAATAATAGAAATGCTGTAAAGTTTTTAAACGATGATATTTGTGACTCAAAACTACCTGAATCGCATTTTGATTTAATTATTAGTTTTGATGTACTTGAACACATAAGTAATCCGGAAAAGGCTTTTGCAAATATTTCAAAAATCCTTAAAGATGATGGGATTGCTATACATGAATATAATTCATTTTTCTGTCTTAATGGTGGTCATAGTGCTTGTACTCTTGACTTTCCATGGGGACATACAAGGCTTTCTGAGTCTGACTTTTTAAGGTATCTTAAAGAAATAAGACCTGATGAAGAAAATTTGGATTTGTCGTTTTATAAAAATGGACTTAACAGAATGAGTATTGAAAATTTAGTTAAAATTAGTAAAGAAAATAATCTTGAGATTTTATCGTTAATTCAATTCACTAAAGAACAGCACATGGGATTAATTAACAATGAGATACTTTCTCAATCTAAAAAGATTTATCCTGATATTACTTTGGCTGATCTTGTAACTCCGAGGATTATTGTTGTACTTAAAAAAATATAGAGATTAATAATTTAATAGCGTAACTATAATTTAACAATTTTATATTTAACCACATAGACACATAGTTACATAGAAAGAAATCACATAGAAATAACTGTTTAACAATGAACCATAAACAACAAACATCAAACTATTTTGGGAGTAATTATTAAACAAACGATTAAAGGAACTATTTACACCTATTTTGGTGTTCTTATTGGTTTTATTACTTCCGGCTTTTTGTTTCCTCTTTTTTTTAAATCAGAAGAAATCGGTTTAATTAATATTCTGGTTACTTATTCGGCAATATTTGCACAATTTGCAACACTTGGGATTCATAGTGTTACGACAAGATTATTTACATATTTCAGAAATGAAAAAAACGGTCATAATGGATTTCTATTTATTGCCATTTTTACATCATTAATTGGTTTTTTGATTTCACTTACAGTCTTTTATGTACTTAAACCAATTTTACTTGAGACGGGGTCGAAAGACTCTGCTTTATTTACAGAATATTTCTATTATTCTATTCCACTAATATTTTTTACATTATTTTTTGGAACTTTCGACAATTACTATAAAGTTCTATATAATTCAGTAATTGGCACTATTCTGAAAGAGTTAATTCAACGATTATTAATTTTAATTTCTATTTTAATATTTTTCTTTGGCTTAATAGATTTTCAATTATTTGTTATTCTATACATTATCTCATCAAGTCTGCCTACAGTTTTTATACTTTTGAGCTTAATTTATAATAAGCATTTTTATTTAAAACCTTCTTTTTCATTTATCAAGAAAGATCTTGCATTATCGATGGTTAGTGTTGGCTTTTTTGGAATTATTACAGGATTTAGCAGTCTGGCAATACTTCGCATCGATTCAATAATGATTGCATCTATGATAGGATTAAGTGCAACAGGAGTTTACACAACTGTTTATTTTTTTTCCACTTTAATATTATTACCATCAAGGCAATTACAAAAAATTTCCTCAACTGTTTTAGCTGATGCCTGGAAAGAGAATAATTTAGAAAACATCAAAGATGTATATTATAAAAGCTGTATAAATCAGTTTATTATAGCTGCATTGTTTTTTATTGGGCTATGGGGAAATATTGATAATATTTTCAGAATATTACCTTCTGAATTTATTATTGGCAAATATGTACTATTTTATTTAGCTCTTGCTAATGTTATTGATATGGTTACAGGAGTTAATGGGACAGTAATTAGCAACTCTCCATATTACCGATTTCATACTTACATTATGATTGTTCTTATTTTTTTGATAATTATTACAAATTATATATTTATTCCTATTTTAGGAATAACAGGGGCAGCTCTAGCATCAGCATTGTCAACACTAATTTTTAATATTGCTCGCTATTTATTTTTGTATTTTAAATTTAAAATGCAGCCTTTTAACTATAAATTTATTTTAGTAATTCTTATTTCTATAATATCCTATTTTTCAGTTTATTTCATTCCGCTTTTTGACAATTTAATAATTGATATATTCATCAGAAGTTCTATTATGACCATTATTTTTAGTCTTTTAACTATAAAATCAAAAGTTTCAGATGAAATTAATGAAAAAGTAATAAGCTTCTCGAAAACATTGAAGTTTTAAACAGTGTCTCTTAGAAAACTCCAATAATTTCGTTACTCTGGTTTTGAAAACAGTTGTTTCGACAAAGCTCAACACATCGCATTTACATTCGTAATACCGATTACACAACTTGTTCCGATTTTTCGGAATTCAATATAGTCCAATTTCATTGTACTATTTTCATAACTTCTCAATAACTTGGAAAAAGTCATTTTGAACAATCGAATAATAGAACAACGAATGAAGAATAACGAAGTAAAACTCACGATACGACAGTGTTTTCTTTAATTCACCCCGTTGGATAATATCTTTTATTGCACATCCATTGTTCAACAGAAGCTATCCAATGGGGTAAAAAATTCGTTTTTCAAATATTCAAATGTTCTATTGTTCAAAAAATAAAACTAACTATTGAGAACTTACCTATTTTCATAGCCTGTACCGATAAAATCAGTATAGTATCGGCATTATACCAAATATTAATTGAATTATTTTATAAATTCAAATGGTATAAACTCCTTATTTTC
>MEND01000015.1:0-12307 GCA_001768975.1 Bacteroidetes bacterium GWA2_31_9
ATTACCTCAGCCTCAGTCAGGTGTTTTCACCTGACTGAAACCTTATTTATCAGATGAAAAACATTGTCAGGTGAAAACACCTGACAAAGGCAGTGGGATGAAAAGCGAAGGCAGCGAAAACATGCGTAATCTCCCATTTAAAAAATCAAGATAAGTCGTGGAAAAAAAAATATATGTCCAATTTATCGTACACCCAAATATACCGATACGAAACCGTTTTGCAAAAAATTCCTATCAGCATAACTTGTTCCGATTTATCGGAAACTGAATCTTAGTGAATTTTGCTTCGCAAATTCACTAAGATTCAGTATAATTGCTCAGTTATTAGATTTATCTTCTTGGTCTGTTAGATCTTTCTCTAGCCATCTTTTCTAATTTTTCCTGAAAACTAGATTTCTTTTTTGCAGGTTTTAGTTTACTCTCTTGAAGTTTACGAAGAACAGATTCATCATCAATCATAAATCTTCTGATTAATTCCATTTGAGTAAATGTAATAACATTAGCAAGGAAATAATAGTAACTTAATCCGGATGCATAACTGTTAAACCAAAATAAGAACATAATTGGCATTAAATACATCATAACCTTCATGCCTGGCATAGAATTCTGGCTTGGGTTATTTTTATTTTGTATGTGTGTATAAATAAGCGTACTAATTGTCATCAAAATTGTAAATAAACTTACATGACTACCATAAAATGGAATTTCAAAAGGCAAAGTAGCAATTGAATCATAAGATGATAAATCGTCGGCCCATAAAAAACTTTTTTGACGTAATTCTATTGATGCAGGGAAGAATCTAAACATTGCAATTAATATTGGAAACTGAAGTAGCATTGGTAAGCAACCGCCCATTGGATTTACTCCTACTTTCTTGTATAAAGCCATTGTTGCTTGCTGCCGTTCCATTGTTTTTTCTTTTGGAATTTTAGCATTTATCTCATCAATTTGAGGTTTTAAAACTCGCATTTTTGCGGTTGACTGATAAGATTTATAGGTTAATGGGAATAAAACCAGTTTTAGTAAAATAGTCAAAATCAATATAATAATTCCATAATTTGAAATATATTTTTCTAAGAAATTAAAAACAGGAATTACAGCAAATCTATTAATCCACTGCATTAAGAAAAATCCCCAGCCTAGTGGAACAAGTCTTTCTAATTCTAAATTCTCGCCTTGTGCAGTAAGAGTGTTATAATGGTTAGGTCCAAAGTAAAATTTCATTGGAAATGTATATTCGCTTTTTGCTTCATAAGGAATGCTAATCTCTGATTTTAAGATTTTTAAAAGGCTTTTATGCTTAAACTGAGTTGAACTAATGGTTGCTCCCTGAAATGCATCCTCGGCAATTAAAACTGATGAGAAAAATTGTTGTTTATATCCAATCCATTTTAACTTTGTACGAATAGTTTCCTCTTCCTTCATGCTTGTTTCAGAAAGATTGTCAACCTCCTCATTATAAAACTTATAATAAAGTCCGGTATAAGTGTTTTCAAAGTCAACACCTTTTTCCTGAGAGTGGATATTACAATCCCAGTTTAGAGTCAAATAATTTGAATTATCTGAAATTATATCTCTTAAACCAACAAAATTTATATTTAGTTTAAGCATTAACGAATCAGGATCGAGACGATATGCATACTCCAGATATTTGTCAGGTTCAGCATATAGTCGCATTGAGAATTCGTTTGGATTTTTGCCTTCAACTTTTTTAAAATACATTTCGTTTGTTGAAATGCTTCTGTTTTGTGCAAAAAAATTAAGTCCAAAAACAGTTGAATCTCCGTCAAAAAGAATTAAAGGAAGAGAATCATATCGTTTAAATTTTTTAAGTTCAACGGAATATAGTCTGCCACCTTTCGAGGATATTAATGCTTTAATGTTCTCGTTTTCAAGAGTGTAAAATTCGTTTTCGCCTTCTGCAGTATTTGAGAATACGCCGAATTGATTTGATAATGATTCTTTCTTTAGCGAATCGGTTGCAATTGAATCGGAAGCAGTTAATGTTGGAGTTAAAGCAGATTTTTCAGCTTGTAACTTTGCAATGCTTAATACAGAATCGCTATAAACTCTTTCAATTGAATCTCTTATTTGTTTATTTTTTTCTAATTGCTCTTTGCTAGGCGAAGTGAATATACCATATACAACAAGAATTGCAGCAATAATGATAATACCTATAATCGAATTTCTATCCATTTTTTATTCCTATACTTTAAATTTTTTCAAACAAATTATCTTAATTTCAAAACTTCTAACTTATGCCACCAAGACTCTATTTAACAATGTAACAATGTAACAATGTAACTATCTATCTTCTAACCCAATAAAATGTAATATTTAAGACGTAAAATGTAAAATTTATTGCCTTGAACTAAAATATTACATATTAAATTTTACTTATTACATACTGAATGAACCTCAAACTTCTAACTTCTTCATATTCTCCTCCATAACAGCCTTAATAAAAGCTACAAAAATAGGATGCGGATACAAAACAGAACTCTTATACTCGGGATGAAATTGAACTCCAACAAACCATGGATGGCTAGGAATTTCAATTATTTCGACTAATTCTGATTCGGGATTAATTCCGGCTGAAATCATTCCTGCTTTTTCGTATTGTTCTAAGTATGAATTATTAAACTCATATCTGTGACGATGTCTTTCATTAATTTGAGTTTTCTTATAAGCACCAAAAGCATTTGTGCCTTTTTTAACTTTGCATGGATAAGAACCTAATCTCATTGTTCCACCTTTTTCAATAATGGTTTTTTGTTCTTCCATTAAATCTATAACAGGGTGTGGGGTTGTGCGATTCATTTCTCTGGAATTTGCATCTTTTAAACCAAGTACATTTAAGCCAAATTCTATTACAGCACACTGCATCCCTAAACATATTCCTAAAAATGGAATATTATTTTCACGTGCATATTTTATTGCATTAATTTTTCCATCAATTCCTCTGTGTCCAAATCCGGGTGCGACTAAAATACCTTGAATATCTTTAAACTTTTCTTCACTATTAGCAATTGTAACTTCTTCGGAGTGAATGAATTTTAAATGTACTTTACATTCATTTTCAGCACCGGCATGAATAAACGATTCGCTAATTGATTTATAAGCATCAGAAAGTTCTACATATTTTCCAACTAATGCAATATTAACATGTGTTTTTGGATTTTTCAATTTTTTCAGAAAATCGTTCCATGGAATTAGGGGTGGTTCATCTTTCATTGCCAAACCTAATTTTTTCAAAACAGTTACATCTAGTTTTTCTTTATGCATTAATACCGGAACTTCATAAATAGTTGAAACATCAATAGATTCTATAACAGATTCGAAATCGACGTTGCAGAATAATGCTACTTTTTTTCTTAATTCTTTGTTTAATGGATGCTCGGTTCGTAAAACTAGAATATCTGGCTGAACGCCATTTTCGAGTAATAATTTTACTGAATGTTGTGTTGGTTTTGTTTTTAATTCGCCTGGTGCTGAAAGATATGGAACTAATGTTAAGTGAATTACCAAACAATTTTTGCCAATTTCCCATTTAAGCTGACGAACTGCCTCAATATATGGTAACGATTCAATATCTCCAACTGTTCCACCAATTTCGGTTATTACAATATCGTATTTATGTTTTGTTCCGAGTAATTTTATTCTTCTTTTTATTTCGTCAGTTATATGAGGGATAATTTGAACAGTTTTACCAAGAAAATCTCCTTTGCGTTCTTTATCAATAACTGTTTGATAAATTCTTCCTGTTGTAACATTATTGGCTTGAGAGGTTGGTGTATTTAAAAATCTTTCATAATGTCCTAAATCTAAGTCTGTTTCTGCTCCGTCTTCAGTAACGTAGCATTCGCCATGTTCATAAGGATTTAGCGTTCCGGGATCAATATTAATATATGGATCGAACTTCTGAATCGTAACTGAATAGCCTCTTGCTTGAAGAAGTTTTGCCAGTGATGCGGATATGATTCCTTTACCTAAAGATGATGTTACACCGCCTGTTACAAAAATGTATTTAGTTGCCAATTTTGATATTTTTTTAAAGACGCAAAGTAAAGAATTATAATTTAAAAAAGGCAAAAAAAGTCTAAAGATTATAAGATAATTGAGCTCTCATGTTTATTAATTTGAAGTTTTCAATACGGCTTAACAAGATGCAATGAAAGCAACTCAAATCATAAATTATTAAGCAAATTATTAATAAAGTTTGTTTTAAAAATTCAAGCTAAAACCTAGTGTTGGCATAATTGGAAGCTGATTTACTTTTTCATATTTTACTCTATCGAAGTAGAAAATATTTTGCCTGTTATATAAATTTGTAACACTTAAAACCATTTCTAAACGAGAATTTTTTCCAAATTCGTAAAACTTCTTCAACGAAGCATCTAATCTGTGATAGTATGGCAATCTTCCTTGATTTACTTCTCCATACATTATTCCAAGTTCACCATTACTCGTAGTATAGTCTGTACTTATTCCATCTGCAAATGGTACTTTTTCGTAAAATCCTTGTGTTTGAGTAAATGGAAATCCGGAACCTAAATTCCATCTTGCACTAAATTCCCAATTAAGATTTTTACCAAAAGTGTGTGAAGCAACCAAATTTACATTATGTCTTCTGTCGAAATGAGGATTATAAGTCATATAACCATCATATCTTTCAACAAATCCTAAAGAGTAAACTGCCCAAAAATATGTTCTTTTGAAATCGTATTTTACAAGGAAATCAACTCCATAAGCTCTTCCAGTTTCGATAATAAAATCTTTCTTTAAAACATCGGGCTCTTTAGAATTAGCTGCAACATCATCATATAATTTATTTCGGTTTATATTAGTAAGCTGAGTATTGTGCTTATAATATCCTTCAATATTTCCTGTAATTTTATTCGAAAAGTCGTATTCAAAGCCTGCTATATAGTGAATAGATGTTTGTAACGAATGTTTAACTGGCTTTCCGTCAAATTCTTCTTGTAAATTACCTGCATCAGGTCCTGATAAGAATCCATAAAATAAATTTACAACATCTCTATCGGAGTTTGCACTAATTAAATTTTGACTATACATTCCTCCTGCTATTTTCACTCTAAGTTTATCATTAATATTATATTTAACACCTAAGCGTGGCTCAGGAGATATTCTTGATAACGATGCATACCATTGAAATCTTAAACTAGGTTCAAGTAATAACTTTTCTTTAATATTCATTTTATACTTGAAGTATGCACCAAGCTCGGTTGTATTATCGACTTGCCAAATTCTTCGTCCGATACTGTTATAGAAATTAAAATCCGTTTTAAAACCATTAATTTCGAATCCATAAGTAAATTCATTTTTGCCAAAATAATATAAGAATCCTAATCCGACATTAAATCCATTTACCAAGCTGTTACGTTCTTTGTCGTCTAATTCTTTTAGCGAAATATTATATCTTGAATAAGATAAATTTGATTTAATTAGAACCGATGAACCAGCAGGTACTACAATAATATTTGTTCCAAATCCGTACGATTTCCAGTTCAAATCAGAAACTGCCTGATATTTTACATTATCAGAAAATCTGAAACCAAATAAATTAAATTTACTTCCATTTTGTCCATTAAAAGAAACTTTTCCGTAATAATCTGTGAAATTAAATGGAAGTCCGGCAGTATCAATGTAAGAATAAAATAATTTTGAACTTTCTTTCAAATATGAAGTTTTTCCAGAAAACATAAATGAAGAACTTCCTCCGGTTTCTTTGTTTTGTTTAAAAATAGGTCCTTCTAAAAGTAATTTTGATCCAAAAGTATCACCAGAAATTTTTCCACCGATTTTTTTCTTATTTCCGTCACGTGTTGTAATATCCATAACTGATGAAATTCTACCTCCATATTCAGCACCAAAACCACCTGTAAAAACATCAACATTACGAATTACATCGGTATCGAAAACCGAAAATAAACCAATAGAGTGAAAAGGATTATAGATTATCATACCATCTAATAAAACTTTATTTTCTATTGGCGGACCACCTCTGATATATAATTGACCTCCTTGGTCACCAGTAAATATTACTCCCGGTAATATTTGTAAATATTGAGCTATATCTGGCTGAGCTCCAATTGCAGGAATTTGAGTAATTTGTTTTGGTGAAATTTTTACAACTGAAGCTCTTACATCAGTTTTCATTTCCTGACGGTCGGCAGAAACTATTGTTTCGTTAAGTTTAATGGTTGATTTCGAAATTTGTAATTTTTGAGTAATAATATCATTTCCCTTTACTGTAATTTTTACACCTAATGAGTCATATCCAAGATATGAAACTACAAGTGTATAACTTCCAGGTTTTACTTTTGTAATATTATAATAGCCATTAACATCTGTAACGGCACCATACATTCCTCCTGTTAAATATACATTACAAAAGATAATTGGTTCTCCATTTTCTTTATCGTAAACAAAACCTTTAATACTTCCTGTTTGAGCATAAGTTGAAGTAATTGCAAGTATTATTGTTAATGTGAAAAGTATTTTTTTTATCATTTCTTTTATTTACTTAATTGTATAATTTTATTAAATTCATCATCTGTTAATGGCATTACAGACAATCGTTGTTGAGTTAATAGTTTTATATTTTGTAATTCTGGAATTTTTTTAATTGTAATTAAATCTAATGGAGTATTTAATTTATTCATTACAGATAGCTCCACAGCAACCCATTTTCCAGAGGAATCGGTTGTGTCAGTGAAGAATTCTTTAGAAACTTTCGCTAACCCAACAATAGTTTTTTCTTTGATACTGTGGTAAAATAACACTCTATCGTTGACTTTCATTTCTTTTAAATAATTTCTAGCCTGAAAATTTCTAACGGCATCCCAAACAGTTGATTTATCTTTTTCAAAATCGTCCCAGCTATAAGTGTCAGAGTCGCTTTTTACTAACCAAAATTTCATAATTAATATTTTATGAGCCGTAAAAATAAATAAATTTGATTGCCTTAGTAATAAAAAATAAAACTATTTGACAAATTGTATAATAATGCTGTTGTTTTATATGGTTGTAATTTGGTTAGTTGTTCATTTTCAAAGAGTATGACGTTTGATATTGCTATGCAGTTTCTTTTACCAATAAGACACTGAGACGCAAAGTAAAGAGTTTGAAGTTTAAAGTTGGCTACGCAGTTTTTACCGCTTATATGCAAAGTTTTATTTTAAAATATTACATTTTACATATTAAATATTACATTTTTTTTGGCTACGCAGTTCATTCCTTCATTTCCAAATCCTAAATGTCTAAATCCTAAATTCTTATTGTGTTTATTATTAATGATAGTTTACCAATACTTCTTGAGAAAGTTTATTAATTGATATCACAAATGAAATGGTAAAAATGAAATGTATTTGAGAAATTTTCAAAAAAAAATGAATATTGATGAAAATATATTTTGAATGAAATTAAATTTACCTATCTTTGCAGACCAAAATAAACGGGGTGTAGCGCAGTTGGCTAGCGCACCTGGTTTGGGACCAGGGGGTCGCAGGTTCGAGTCCTGCCACCCCGACAGCAAAAAGGAAACGAAAGTTTCCTTTTTTTTATTCCCTTAATTTGTGTAAAAAAGAAAACTTATTTTTTTTTTTAAACTCTACAAAATATTTCAACAACGCTAATTAGTGTCTGTCCATAAAGTCAAGAGATTGAAACAGAACTAAGTGAAGCGGTCTCACAGCCCGTCCCGAATTTACTTCGGGAAATACCTATAAAAAAACAAACTATTATGAGTAATACCCTTGAAAATAAAATAATATATGAGTAAATCGGACATTATGGACAAATTCTAATTAAAAATCATTGACAACACTACAAAAACTGAAAAAATCACACTTGCAATTCCGTTAGTTGTAAAAAATGCCAAATTCAATTTCGATAAATCATCTGGTTTTACTAGTAATTGCTGAAAAATTAATAGTGAAATAAAAATTCCTGCACCAATCCAGTAATAATATCCTAATTTAAAGTGAATTCCAATAAATATTACTAATGAAGCTACAAAAAGATGAACAATTCGTGATAATAATAATGCTCCACTCTTTCCAAGCTTAACTGGAATAGATTTTAGTTTTTCTTCCTTATCAAAAGAAATATCCTGAAGTGAATAAATTATATCGAAACCAGAAACCCAAAAAAGTACAATAAATGAAAACAAAACAGGAAGTAACTCAAATTTTCCTGAAACTGCCAAATACGCACCTATTGGCGATAACGACAAACCCAAGCCCAAAATAAAATGACAAAAAAATGTAAACTTTTTAGTCAAACTATATCCCAGAATAATTAATAATGCGACCGGAGATAAATAAAAACACAAAATGTTTATAAAATAAGTAATTGTAATAAATAAAACAGAATTAATTATTACAAACCATAGAGCAGATTTTGCTTTTATAAGTCCCGATGGAATTTCTCTAATCGCAGTTCTAGGGTTTTTAAAATCAATTTCTCTGTCAATATAGCGGTTAAAAGCCATTGCAGCATTTCTAGCAAAAATCATTGCTCCTAAAACAAGTAAAAACAATTTATAATCGAAAAAAGATTCCTTTTCCCTTATTGCAAGAAAATAACCAATAACAGCAAAAGGCATTGCAAATATTGTATGACTGAATTTTACAAGAGATAAATAATCAGCAACTTTGCTCTTTTTCTTGTTTACTTCATTTTTCATGGTGTAAAAGTATATATTTTTAAATAAATTCCATTTGAAATTTTATAAATCAAACTCTCAGTAATACAAATAAAAATTAATACTTTTGTAACAACATTATGTTTCGAGTAATATATATATTTTTAATTGTTTCATTTACAATCTCAATTTGTACAAAATCTCTATTTGCACAAGGAGAGCTTGATACAGAAGCTAAAAAATTAGTTTTTAAAAACGAAAAGACATTCGCAATTCTTTTAAACACTAATGGTTTTGGAGGAAATTATCGCTATGCTAAAAGGCTTGATGGTTTTAGCAAAAGACTTTACGATATTGAATTTAATATCATTAAGCATCCTAAAGAAATTAAAACTCAAAATCCATATTTTGATACTAATCAAAGACGATACGTTTTCGGTAAAACAAATTCTTTTTTCAATTTAAGATTAGCTTTAGGAAAACAAAAAGAGATTTTCAGCAAATTTGATAAAGGCGGTCTTTCTATTATATATTTTTATTCATTTGGTCCAGTTATAGGATTTTTAAAACCAATCTATTACGAAGTTTTATATCCTGTTGATTCCATACCTTATAATTATGTTATTAGAACTGAGAAGTTTAACACTTCTATTCATCGAGTTGGTGATATATATGGTAAAGCCCCGTTTACGGTTGGCACAGAAGAGATTAAAATTATACCCGGCTTTTTTACAAAATTCGGAATATCGTTCGAATATGGCAAAAGTGACCGAATAGTTCATTCAATTGATGTTGGTGCTTCAATTGAAGCATACACTCAAAAAATTGATATTATGGCTACTGAAGAAAATAATCAAGTATTAATCTCTCTCTTTGCAAGTTACAGATTTGGAAAAGCTGTAAGTAAAAGATTAAAAAATATTGAAAAGAAATAATCTAACCGTTGGGAAAATCAATATTTTTTTTCATAAAAATTCTTTATATAATTGATAAATGCAAGAATTAACTACTAAATATATCAGAAAACCAGATTGGTTAAAAGTTAGGCTACCTAACAATAAATCCTATATTAATGTTAAACAAATTGTATCCGAACATAAACTTCATACAATTTGTGAAAGTGGAAATTGTCCAAACATTGGAGAATGTTGGGGAGCAGGCACTGCAACCTTTTTGATTTTAGGAAATATTTGTACACGCTCTTGCAGATTTTGTGCTGTAAAAACTGGTAAGCCATTTCCACCTGATGTAAATGAACCTGAAAATGTTGCTAATTCTATAAAATTAATGAATTTGAAACATTGTGTATTAACATCTGTTGATAGAGACGATTTACCTGATGGAGGAGCAAATCATTGGGCAAAAACAATAAAAAGTATTAGAAACATTTCACCAGAAACAACAATAGAATCATTGATTCCCGATTTCAAAGGAGAAACAAAACTTTTAGATTTCATAATCGATGTTAAACCTGAAATTGTTTCGCATAATCTTGAAACAGTCAGACGATTAACTAAAGAAGTAAGAATTCAAGCTAAATACGAAAGAAGCTTAGATGTTTTAAAATATTTATCTGAAAATGGAATAAATACAAAATCGGGAATAATGCTTGGTTTAGGCGAAACTGAAGAAGAAATATTTGAAACTATGGATGATATATTAAAAACTGGTTGTAAAATCATTACAATTGGGCAATATCTCCAACCATCATCCTTACATTTACCTGTTCAAAAATTTCCAACACCTGATGAATTTAACAATTATCACCAAGTAGCTATAAATAAAGGATTTAAATTTGCCGAATGTGCTCCTTTAGTAAGATCATCTTATCATGCGGAGAAACATATCTAAGCAATTGACCAATATTTTTAGCTTTTTTAAAAAAATTCATATATTAGTAAACTTAATTTTAACAATTTTTAAAACAAAATAAAGCAAATAACAGCATGAAAACTAAGAGCTTATTAACTTTTGTAATTTCCTCAGTATTATTAGTAACTGTTGCAATTACATTTAATTTCAAATCTGAAAGATGTTATCAGCCTCGAAATACTTCACAATTTGAAAAAAAGACACAGGGGATATCTGGTGCAATTGAATGGTTAAATAGAAGAAGAGTAAATCCAGCAACCGGAAAAGTTGATATTAATGATATTATTAAAGTACAAAACGCATTAGCTGCTTTTCGTCAAAGTAATAAATTAAAAAATAGTCTTGGTCTTAATTGGATTGAAATGGGTCCAAATAATGTTGGAGGCAGAACTAGAGCAATTTTGGTTGATAATCAGAACGACAACCTTATTTTCGCCGGAGGTGTTGGTGGAGGTTTATGGAAAACCACAACAAACGGTACATCTTGGTCAAAAGTTAGTGGAAGTGATTCATGGAGTAATATTAATATTTGTTCAATTTGTCAAACTATTAATGGAGATATTTATGTTGGTACCGGAGAAGGATTTTATGATAATTCTGGTACTGGAACTGGGGGTTTTGAAGGTGAGGGTATCTGGAAATCAACAGATAGAGGAAATACATTTAAAAGACTTGACACAACATGGCCTACAGACACATTAAATGATGGTTCTTTAGTATCACCTGATTCTTTAAATGGTATTCCAATAAAGAATTATTTCGTAAATGTAAATAAATTAGCTGCCGACCCTGATGATGCTAATACTGTGTATGCTGCCACAGCTAATGGTTTTTTAGTTACTAATGATGGTGGTGCTACTTGGAAAAATCCTGTAATTGATAGATATTTAGCTAAATATGACACAAATGATGTTTATTTATATAGTGTTCCAAATTATATTACTTCCAGAGCAACTGATGTTAAAGTTGCAACAGATGGCAGCATAATAGCATCTATTGGCAATATTCCATATTTAGCTGATGGTAAGCTATATACTAAAAATATTTCTTCAATTACAAAAAGTACTGAAGATTTAATGTTGACATTTGGAGAAAATGGAACAGTTGTATCAAGCTCAAATTCTGGAAATTCATGGAACACAATTTCAACTACTCTAACAACCGATTTATTATCATTCTCTGCCTGTACAAATTCGAGTGGAGTAACAGTCGGAAATCTTGGTAAAATATTTAAAACAACCGATAATGGGAATCATTGGTCGATTATAAAAAGTAACACTTATACTAATTTTGAATTTGTGAAATTTATAAGTTCTATTACTGGTTTCATTGTAGGTAATAATGGAACAATTTTAAAAACAACTAATAGCGGAAATACATGGACTACATTATCCCTTGGAACTACTAAAAACTTACATTCTGTTGCCTCTTGGAGTACTTCTCCTGTATTTGTTGTTGGTGATGCAGGATTGATTAAAAAAACTGTAAATAGCGGAACTACCTGGGCTACTGTAAGTAATGGAAATACTCAAAATTTAAGGTCAATTTTTTGTACTACCAACACAAAAGCATTTGCCGTTGGGGATTCCTGTACAATACTAAAAACTATTAATGGAACTAGCATGACTTTAATTAAACGTGATTCAATTTTTAATGCAGATTCAAAAATTGCTGATACTACTATTACTTTAAATTTTATACATTTCATAACCGACTCAATCGGTTTTATTGCTGCTGATGATGGAATTATTTTAAAAACCACTAATG
>MEND01000015.1:12334-15196 GCA_001768975.1 Bacteroidetes bacterium GWA2_31_9
CTCTTTTAAAAACTGTTAACGGTGGTGATAGCTGGACAAATGTTAATATTGGTACTACAAATAACCTTTATTCTTTTTACACAAATGATTTTACTAAAATTACCACAACCACTCCACACTCTTTAGCAATTGGAGATTTAGTTTCAATAAAAACAGGAATAAATTCTTTAAATAAAGTAGGTCTGGTATATGCAATTCCCTCTTCTAATGAGTTATTTATTGATATCCCTTACACTATGGATACATTAAACTTAACTGGAATTATTACAAATTTATTGAACTTAGATGAGCGTTCATCACTATCACCAAATTCTGGTCGATTAGAATTTGCTTTTGCCCCATCTGACCCAAATTATATATATTGTTTATCTGCTAAATATAGTGGAGACCTTGATAATGTTTACCAATCAAAAAATAAAGGTTTAACATGGGAAATAATTGGCGAAGGTGATAATCCCCTTTTTACACCATTCGGTGGGAATAATCAAGGAACATACGATAATGTAATTGCTGTTTATCCTGACGATAAAGATAATGCTCTTATGGGTGGTATTGATGTTTGGAAGAAATTAGGAGCTAAATTTTTTGAACAAATTACTTTATGGAATGCCGAAGGTGCATCATATTATGTTCATGCAGATATTCATACTATAGTATTTCATCCAAAATACAATACAAATAAAACTTTATACATTGGATGTGATGGTGGTGTATTCAAATCAACTGATGGAGGAGTTACATTTACTGATATTAATAAAAACTATAATGTAACTCAGTTTTATTCTGTTTCAGCTGGACCTACTGGTTCAGTTGCTGGAGGTTGTCAAGATAATGGTTCTCAAATGATTAACTTCAAAGGAAATACTTACCAAAGTGCGTTAGGTGTTGGCGGAGGAGATGGTGGATATACTCATTTTTCAACTCTTGATCCAAAAATTTTATATACATCTGTCTATTTTGGTCAGGTTAATAGATCACAAGATGGTGGTTATAGTATGTCTGGTTATACTGGTGGAAATGATGGAAATTTTGTGACTCCTTTTAGAATAAGTGAAAACTTTTACGATACATTAAGTATTGACTCTGTTGAAGCTGATTTTAAAAACAATACTAATCAAGTTATTCCTAAATATGCTGCTGATACTATTATTGATATAATTGGAGAAAGTGTAATTAATGCAAGACCATTATATCATAAATATAAGCTTACAAGCAAATTACAACCAGGACAAAAAATAACTGTAAAAGTTCAGGATTATTATCAAGCCTTTTTTGTTTTAGGTAGAAATGACAAACTTTCTGTATCAAGATCTCCATTAAATTTTGCATCACCTGAGGGTGCTGTAGATTGTCCAGCAGGAATTTCAGGACTAGTTGAAACTCTTGAATTTTCAAAAGATGGAAACATATTATATATTGCTACTCCAAACAGTGTTTATAGAATTGATAGCCTTTATAAGTTTAGAACCGTTCCTGAAATAATGGCTATGCAAGCAGATCGTATTGGAATTTTTGGTAGTCAAACAATTACAAGTTTAGCAGTTGACCCACAGAATTCAGAAAATTTAGTAGTTACCTTGGGTAATTATGGCTCTAACAATCATGTGTATTATAGCACTAATGCAGCAACTTGCCCTACTTCAACTGGCTTAAACAACTTTAAATTAGTTCAGGGAAATTTACCTGCTATGCCTGTTTACTCATCATTAATTTTATGGAACGATTCTAAAACAGTTATAGTTGGTACTGAATATGGAGTATTTTCAACTTCAGATATAACAGACACTACTTTAGTTACTTGGACTGAAGAAACATCATTTCCAAATGTTGCAACGTTTATGTTAACTCAACAAACATTTGAAAACACGTGGGAACACGGAGTTTATAATCATGGTTATATTTATGCAGCTACTCATGGTAGAGGAATCTGGAGAAGTGAATCTAATAAAGGACCAGTTGCTGTACCTATAATTAGTAAGAGAGATGAAAATATTAAAATACATGTATTTCCAAATCCAACAAGCGATAATGCAAATATTGATATTGCACTATCAAATTCTTCTAATGGAACTTTAACTGTTTATGATATAAATGGAAAATTAGTTAAAAAATTAGATTTAGAATTAAACTCTGGTTCAAATAAAATTAGTTTTAATGTTGCTGATTTACAAAAAGGAACTTATTTTGTTTCTTTAAAAACTGAAATGAAACAATATTCAACCAAAATGATTGTTTTGTAAATGATTTAATTAAATAAGAGAACCGGCATTTGCCGGTTTTTTTATTTATACCGATACAGAACATATTTGCAAAATTCTTAATTATGTTCCTATCAGCATAACTTGTTCCGATTTATCGGAAACTCAATCTAAGCGAATTTTGCTTTGCAAATTCACTAAGTTTGAGTATATATGCTAAAACATACAAATAATTTTGAATATTAAGCTTTTAATAATTAATTTTGCTATATACACTCAATCTAAATAACTTTTTAAAATTTAAAAAATATGTCAAAAATTAAAGTAGGTATTAATGGTTTCGGCAGAATAGGCAGATTAGCCTTTAGAGCTGCTATTAAAAAAGGAAACATCGAAGTAGTTGGAATAAACGACTTAATTGATGTGAATTATATGGCTTATATGCTAAAATATGATTCTGTTCATGGAAGATTTGATGGCACTGTTGAAGTTTCTGATGGAAAACTAGTTGTTAACGGAAAAGCTATCAGAGTTACTGCTGAAAAAGACCCTGCAAACCTTAAATGGAATGAAGTTGGTGCAGAATATATTATTGAATCAACAGGGTTATTTCTTGAAAAAGAAAAAGCAATTGGACACATAAAAGCAGGTGCTAAAAAAGTTG
>MEND01000015.1:15211-23771 GCA_001768975.1 Bacteroidetes bacterium GWA2_31_9
GCAAAAATACTTCACGATAACTGGGGAATTGCAGAAGGTTTAATGACTACTGTTCATGCTACCACAGCAACTCAAAAAACAGTTGATGGCGTATCTGCAAAAGACTGGAGAGGCGGAAGAGCTGCTGGCGGAAATATTATTCCATCTTCGACTGGTGCAGCAAAAGCCGTAGGTAAAGTTATTCCTTCATTAAAAGGAAAATTAACAGGAATGGCATTTAGAGTTCCAACCTTAAACGTATCGGTTGTCGATTTAACTGTTAAGTTAGAAAAACCAGCAACTTATGAAGAAATATGTGCAAAAATGAAATATGCATCAGAAAATGAATTAAAAGGAATTTTAGCCTATACTGATGAAGATGTTGTTTCTACAGATTTTAATGGCGATTCTCATACATCAATTTTTGATTCAAAAGCAGGAATTGCATTAAATTCTAACTTTGTTAAAATAGTTGCATGGTACGATAACGAATGGGGTTATTCAAATAAAATTATTGACCTTATTAGTTATATTGATAGCGTTAAATAATTCTAAATCATAAATTTTATTAAAAAGCTGGATTTTGTCCGGCTTTTTTTATTTCCATAAATAGCTAAAGCTTTTTCGATAATTCATCCCGAATATAATTCAATACAATTTTCACATCTCATAATGTATTGATACAAAGCTGATTAATAAATAGTGTTGAATTTATAAACACATGTATAGAAATTATACACAACACCCATGTATCTATAACATAAATACATACAGACTCATGCAGTTTTGAGTGTATATTTATTCAACACTTTGCCTGTATATTTTTTAAACGGACATGCTTCTATTTAGCTAAATCATAGCACATTAGCAATCCAATAATTATTGGTATTGTAATTGGATATTGCTAAAACAAATAAATAATTTAAAAAATTGAAATCATGGTAATCTTAATTGTTTTGGCATTTATTGTAACATGTATTACGGTAGATGCACTAGTTCAATACAGAAAAAAAAAATTACAATCTAAAGCTTTAAACGAAATGGAAGAGACAAAAAATGTATTTAACGAATTGTCGTTATCAATCCCAAAAGGATTGTATTTCGATAAAACCCACACTTGGGCATTTATGGAAAAAAATGGTGCTGTAAAAATTGGTCTTGACGATTTTATTTTACACACTACCGGTTCATTAACTCGCATAAAAATGAAAAATAGGGGAGAGCAAATTTTAAAAGGTGAAGCTGCTTTTGTTATTATTAAAAATGGTAAGCAACTAACCATTAATTCACCAATTTCTGGTACAATAATTTCGCAAAACATCGACCTTTTAAATGATTCATCATCAGTAGCTTTTTCGCCTTATAGTGATGGATGGATTTATACAATTGAACCATCTAACTGGCTTCGTGAAATGCAATTTATGGTAATGGCTGATAAATATAAAGAGTGGCTAAAAAATGAATTTTCAAGACTTAAAGATTTTCTTGCAATTACTATGTTGCCTAAAAATCAAGGTTTTGTGCCAGTAGTACTTCAAGATGGCGGAGAACTTAAAGAGAATTTCTTGTCAGATTTAGGACCAGAAATTTGGGAAGATTTTCAAGCAAAGTTTATTAATACTTCCAAATATGATTTTGGAAAATCAGACTCAACATTTACAATAGTTAATATTTAAAATTATGAGCTTAAATAGACGCGATTTTCTTAAAACACTCGGTATAGTTGGAGTTTCGCTTACTGTGGGTGATAGTTTTGCTAGCACTAATAAAAGCAATGATGATGTTGAATTTTATGGAATACTTTACGATTCAACAAGATGTGTAGGTTGCCAAACTTGCGAAATAGAATGTGCAAAAGCAAACGGTTTAACTGAACCCGAAGATGCTCCACAAGCAGGTGTAATCAGAAATACAGATGAAAAACACCGTACTGTAGTAAATAGCTATAATACATCAAAAGGCGAAGTTTTTATTAAAAAACAATGTATGCACTGTAACGAACCGGCATGTGCAGCCGCTTGTTTGACTCAAGCTATGTATAAAACAAAAGAAGGTGCTGTTATTTGGCGTGGTGATAAGTGTATGGGTTGTCGATATTGCATGGTTTCTTGTCCGTTTGATATTCCAAAATTTGAGTATCATAGTGCAAACCCTAAGATTGAAAAATGCACAATGTGCTTCGATAAAATAAAAACGGGAGGAATTCCAGTTTGTGCCGAAAATTGTCCGGCAGAAGCTATAAAATTTGGTAGTCGTCGAGAATTATTAGCAGAAGCACGAAAAAGAATTGTTGAAAATCCAGATGTATATATTGATGAGATTTATGGCGAACATACAGCCGGAGGAACTGGATTTTTGTATTTATCGTCAGTTTCGATGAACGAACTTGGCTTTAATACTAACTTACAAAAAGAATCGTATCCTAAATTATCGAAAGGTTTTTTGTATAGTGTGCCTTCGGTATTTGTACTACTACCTCCCCTATTGTTAGGGATTTATGAAGCTACAAAAAGAAATATTCTAAACAAAAACATTGAAAATAATGAAAATGAATAATAATACTATGCCAATATCAAAGGATAATGATGGCGAATCAATTTGGAAATTTTTAATCAGAGAAATAAAGCCAAAAGGTAAATTTCTAACTCCTTTTAATATTATTTCAATACCAATTATTCTTGTTGGAGCTGTGTTAATTGTAATACGTTTTATTTATGGTATTGGAGCCGTAACAAATCTAACACAAGATGTTCCGTGGGGTTTATGGATTGGTTTTGATGTTGTTACAGGAGTTGCATTTGCCGGAGGTGCTTATGTTCTTACATTTATGGTTTATATTCTGAATATGCATAAATATCATTCAATAGTAAGGATAACTGTACTGAATGGTTTTCTTGCTTATGTTTTTTATGCAGGGGCATTACTTTTAGATTTAGGACGACCATGGAATGTTATTAACCCCATTATTGGAAATAATTTTGGAACAAGTTCAGTTTTATTCTTAGTTGCATGGCATTTTTTGCTTTATATGATTGCACAATTAATTGAATTTTCACCTTCTATTGCTGAATGGCTGGGTGCAAAACGTGCTAGAAAAATACTAGCAGGAATGACAATTGCAGCAGTAATTTTTGGAATAACACTATCGACCCTTCATCAATCAGGTTTAGGAGCATTATATCTTATGGCGATTGATAAAATACATCCGTTGTGGTATTCTGAATTTATTCCTATACTATTTTTTGTATCAAGTATTTTTGCCGGACTTTCAATGGTTATTTTTGAAGGCTCAATTAGTCATAAAGCTTTTTCTCATCATATAAGCGAAAAAAATCATAAAGCACAAAATGGAATAGTTCTGGGACTTGCAAAAATATGTGCAGGAGCTATGTTTGCCTATTTCTTTATGCAATTGCTTGTATTTATTCATGGCAAAAATTGGGAATATCTTAATACATCAATGGGATATTGGTTTTTGCTAGAAATGCTTGGATTTGTTCTTTTACCAATGATGCTTTTTGTTTATGGATATAAAAAGAATAGCATTTTTACAGTAAAGCTTGCAGCAATTTTAACAATGCTTGGAATTATATTAAATAGGTTGAATGTTACAGTTATAGGATTTCGCTGGGATGCAATTGACAGGTACGTACCTTCGTGGATGGAAATTGTTGTAACTCTAGCAGTTATATTAACCGAGATAATGATTTTCAGATGGGTTATAAACAGAATGCCAGTTTTAAGAGACTCGCCAAAATGGGTTAGTGAAGAAAAGTAATTGTTTAGAAATATATGTCAATTATGATTAATTCATTTAGAATTTAGGGATTTAGAATTTGGAAATTTAAAGAGAGTTATCAGTATTCTGTAATCGGTAATCCGTAATCGGTATTCGGGAATCATTAATCGGAACCTTATAACCTTATAACCTTATAACCTTATAACCTTATAAACTTATAAACTTATAAACAAACATGAAGCAAATTAACCATTTAAATGTAACCTCAAACTTCAAACTCTTTTAAAAGACCTACTAACCAGAACACCAACAAAATAAATAAAAATATAAACTTAAAATTAAAAAAATATGGAAGGTTTTAGCTATTCAAATATTTTCGAAACCAAAGGAATCGAATATATTGCAATTATTGCATTTTTTATGATATTAGTACCATTTTGGATTTTATTAAATAAAAAAGGAGCTATTAAACAAAAGATTCAGAATGTGTTGAAGTTTTTATCTTTTGATGTTTTAAAAATCCCACAAGGTGTTTTTTATAGCAAAAATCACACATGGGCATTTCTTGAAAAATCAGGTATTGCGTCTGTTGGCTTAGATGATTTTTTGCTTCACACAACCGGCGAAGTTCAACTTCAAAATATTAAAAAACCGGGTGAAGTAGTTAGTAAAGGAGATTTATTAACCGAGTTGACTAAAAACAATAATGTTCTTAAAATTTACTCGCCTATCTCTGGAATCGTACAAAATTTCAATTTCCAAATTAATGAATTTCCCGAATTGCTAGGCAACGACCCTTACGGAAAAGGCTGGGTTTATAAAATTAAGCCAACAAACTGGATCGACGAAACACAGTCGTTGTATTTAGCTGATGAAGCAACAAATTGGTCAAAAATTGAAATGCAGAGGTTTAAAGATTTTTTAGCACAATCGAGTAAAAAAATATCAAACGAGCCGTCATTAATAGTTTTGCAAGATGGAGGAGAATTGATTGATAATACTCTTTCGCATCTTCCTGATGTTGTTTGGAAAGATTTTCAGGATAATTTTTTGAAAGTGTAGGCTTTAAAATATTGTTAAGTTGTCGGATTACAAATCCTTATAATAAATCTTACGGGATTGCAAATCCCGAAGAGCCAAAAACGCTTTTTATTGAGTTTCTGCTTTAACAAGAATTTTCGATATTTGAGCTTAGCCCTTTTAATTTTGAAATTTTTTTTTGTAACTGAACGTATCAATTAATCATGTGTTTAATAATAGTCTGAATTTTAAAATCGTATCAATTAAAATATTTAACTTTAAAATTAATTGAACGCAATAAAAATAATGGCTTTAAAATTTAAAAATATCTTTGAAAGTCCATTTCTTAAAAAGTATTTAAACTTTCGTTCATCTATCTATGGTAGAGTAGTTTATATTATAATTATTCTATCAATATTTCTGTTTTTATCTTTCGGAATTATATTTAGATCGGTTAACGAGGAGTATATGCAGAGTGTAATCCATCAACGTGGAACAAATGCAGCCTTGCTAGTAAGTAGTGCATTATATCATTCAATGCTAAAAAATAACAGAAGCGAATTGCAAAATACACTTGACCTTATTAACCGAATGTCGGGAGTTGATGAAGTAAATTTATACGACAAAAATGAAAATCTTGCTTATTCATCATTTTCGCTAGGTATGCCGGGGCATAGCAATCCAAATTGCTTAGAATGTCATAATAGTATTAAATCAATTTTTCCTGAAAAAGGTAACTTTTCTAAAATTATTGAAGTTAATAGCGAATGTAATATGAATCAAAACGACAATAGTCATCGTCATTTGCTGATTAACTCGCCAATATTGAACGAAAAATCCTGTTATACAAGCTCTTGCCATGCACATTCCGAAAGTGAAAAAGTACTTGGCTCACTTGTAATAAAAATTCCTTTAAAAGATCTTGATACAACTCTTGAGAAATCATCAAGAGATTTTTATTTATTAGCAACTTTTACAACAATTTTACTTTTAGTCTTTCTAGTATTTTTTACCAGAAAGAAAATAAAAGAACCACTTAATGCACTAATGAAAGCCAGCGATGCAGTTTCAAAAGGTGAACGAAATACACGAATAGAAATTAGCCCAAACCAGTTAGACGATATGAAGCTTGTTTCTGAAGCATTTAATCAAATGCTCGATAGCTTACAAGTTGCTAATAATGAGCTGCATAATTGGTCGCAACAACTTGAATATAAAGTTCAAAAAAAATCGGAAGAATTGGGTCAAGCTCAAAACGAATTAATTAATATCGAAAAAATTGCTTCACTCGGAAAATTATCACTATCGGTTGCACATGAAATTAATAATCCGCTTTCAGGAATCCTAATATACACTAAATTAGTTCATAAACAGCTTATTAATCAAGAATTGGATACTGAAAAAAAGGAATCTATTCTTAAACATTTGAAGATGATTGAAAGCGAGACAAAACGCTGTGGAGATATTGTAAAAGGTTTGTTAGATTTTTCTCGTAAAGACCAAAATTTTTTCGAAGACAAAAATTTACATCTCATTTTAAAGGAAACCTGCGATTTAATGAATCATTCAATGCAGATTGCAAAAATTAATTTTATCGTAGATTTTTCGGCAAATATTGATTTAATTTATTGCAGTCCAAATCAAATAAAACAGGCTTGTCTAGCTGTTTTGGTAAATGCAACAGAAGCTGTAACCGAAAATGCAGAAATTGTACTTAGAACGTTTAATCCAGAAAATTCATTTATTACAATTGAAATTGCTGATAATGGTTTAGGAATTGACAACGAAGATATTTCTCATATTTTCGAGCCATTTTTTTCGACAAAGCACAATACAAGAGGTACTGGATTAGGTTTGGCAATTGTTCATGGAATTGTACAAAGTCATAACGGGAAAATTAGTGTAAAATCTGAACTTAGAAAAGGAACAACAATATCAATAACTCTACCTATAAAAGAAATTAAAGAAAGCAATAATGAGCAAAAAAATTTCAATACTAATAGTTGACGATGAAGAATCTGTTCGAGATTCGCTCTATAATTGGTTTGTTGAAGATGGCTATAATGTTGATTGTGCCGATAATGCACGAGTAGCTTTAACTAAGTTAGAGTCTGTCAATTTTGATATTATTCTTGCAGATATTAAAATGCCGGGTATGGACGGTTTAGAAATGCTTCGCAGAATTAAACTTCTAAAAAAAGACTCAATAATTATAGTAATGACGGCTTTTGCAACCGTTGATACAGCTGTGCAGGCATTGAAAGATGGTGCATTTGATTATGTTACAAAGCCTTTCGACCCCGATGATTTATCTCACTTAATTAGAAACGCATCGAAGCAAATTTTACTAACCGAAGAGAACGAAATATTAAAAGAAAAAGTTATAACTTTAGAAAATATAGAAAATATTGTTGGAAAAAGTGAAGCAATGAAAAATGTGCTTCAAGAAATTGAAAGTGTTGCACAATCAAATTCGTCGGTAATTATTACTGGTGAGAGTGGTACAGGTAAAGAACTTATTGCAAAAGCAATTCATTCTAACTCTGCTCGAAAATACTTTCCATTAGTAAGTGTTCATTGCGGAGCATTAACCGAGAGCCTTTTAGAAAGCGAGTTATTTGGACACGAAAAAGGAGCTTTTACAGGAGCAATGTACAATCGAAAAGGTCGTTTTGAAATGGCAGATAGTGGCACAATTTTTCTAGATGAAATTGCGACTATTTCAATAAAAATGCAAGTCGAATTACTTCGTGTTCTTGAGACAAAAACATTTATGCGTGTTGGCGGAAACAAAGAAATTTATTCAGATTTCAGAGTAATTTGTGCAACCAATCGAAATTTAAAACAAATGGTTGAAGAGGGTACTTTCAGAGAAGATTTATTTTATCGCTTAAATGTTGTAAATATTCACGTTCCTCCTTTACGAGAGAGAGTTGGCGATATTCCATTGTTAACAGAATACTTCATTAAAAAGTATTGTACTTCGATGAACAAACCTACTATTTCGATAGATTCTGCGGCATTGAAACGATTAGAAGAATTTGATTTTCCGGGAAATATTCGTGAACTCGAAAATATGATTGAACGGGCTATTGTAATTGGAAGTGGAAAGAAAATAACATTGAAAGACTTGCCAATTGAAAAAAACATTATTAACTTACAGGCTGAAAGTCTTGATGAGCAAGAAAAAAATCATATTAATCAGATTTTATTAAAATATGACTGGAATATCTCACGTTCAGCAAAAGCTTTACAAGTTGATAGGGTTACTTTGTATAATAAAATTAAAAAATTTAACCTTAAATCTTTAAAATAGAAAAAACGATTATAATTTGAGTTTTTAGTGTTTTGGTGATTTGGTGGCAAAACATCTACTTATCAAATACAATTACTAAAATTTGTGAAATTTATAACGATATTTTTTTAATGAATCTGCAAAATATTACATTAATCTCTTTTGGATACTTTGATTGTGAGTTTCTTCAAAAGGTTGCAGATAATATTAAACAAGAATTTTTTACCGAAGTAAAAATCAAAGAAGGACATCTTGATTTAAGCGATTTTTACGACTCATCGAGGCGACAATATGATGCAAATAAGTTATTACATCAAGTTGAAACTCAATATGCTTCTAACGAATCAAAAACCGTTGGTTTGTTCAATGTTGATTTATTTATACCAATATTCACTTATATTTTCGGACAGGCATTTTTAAATGGGAGGTCGGGAATTGCTTCATTGTTTAGATTAAGCAACGAACGATACGGAATAGAAGCTGATAAATCGCTACTTTTAGAACGTTTTAGTAAAGAAATTATTCAC
>MEND01000015.1:23830-24258 GCA_001768975.1 Bacteroidetes bacterium GWA2_31_9
TCAAGCGAGAGCACAAAAACATCGGATTCATTTTGATATAGGAGTAGATTATTCTAGTTTCATTGTTACCCAAGCTGGCTTTGGAGAGAAGGAAAGCAAAGTAAAAGGCTATCTTCATCTTGACATGCTGAAATTCATCCGTAATATCTTTGGGAAGAATTTAGATGTAGAAACCTATTCGTTGGATGCAGTTTCCCGAGAATTACTCGGACATAAAAAGCACGAGGTAGACTTAGACAAATTGTCCTTCATTTGGGACCATGAGCCGGAAAAATTGGCGGCATTTTGTGCTTATAATCTTCATGATAGCCTTTTAGCATACAAGTTATGTGCAAAACTGTTGCCAGACATGATGGAGTTCACGGCTATTGTCGGATTGCCAACTTTTGATGTAACTAGAATGCGTTTTAGTAAGCTGGTAGAAAGTT
>MEND01000016.1:0-13170 GCA_001768975.1 Bacteroidetes bacterium GWA2_31_9
TACAGTAGTTCCAACAAGCAAACTAATTGGAAGCTTCTCTCCTCCTTTGTATTGTAAAATTACCTCAGCAAGATGGTTGGTATTATCTGAGTTGTAGTTAAAATATTTCTCATAATTATTTGATGGAATTCCATTTATTGGAAAAAAATAATCGGTAACTATTAGAGATAAATTTTTATAACTATATTTTGCATAAAGGTCAACTTCAGAATAAGTTCCAAAAATATTAAAGGCTCCCCAGTACCCAATTTCAAAATTTCCATTTTTTAAAGCTAATGTAGGTTGAATGTTTGGCGACGCACCATAATCAAGTCCACGCCATATATACCTACTCATTACATCGGCAGCAACATTAACATTCCATTTTGATTTTGTAGTATCGGAGGTTTCTTGAGCATTAACAGCATATCCGACTGTAATAAAGACAATTAAAAAAACATAAAATCTCATATCACTATTTTTTTTATAATTATTTAACTTATCAAAATTTCAGGTTTATAGCGAGCAATACAATAAACTAATAACTAATTTCTGATAAGCAATTTACTTATATAGATAAGTGTTTTACTTACTTAATTTATTCACTCATATTGTATAACCATCGTAAAATAGTTGAAAATCAATGACTTTATTAACAAAAGCCTTTTTTGTAATCACGTAATCCTTTTTGAATTTGTTTTCAATAACATATTTCACGAGTCCCCTCAGAAAAGTAAAAAAAGTTAAAAATTTATGTTGAGCGTAGGCAAAGTATGCCACTAAAACTTTCATTTCATTAGATTAGATGTAAATTAAAATCAACCTTCTTTTTAATAAATTTGATTTTTAACCGAACATGCTTAATTTTATAGCATTTTGAATAAATAATGATTAATCAATTTAATAACTACATATATCATAATAATCTTTGCCAATCCGAAGATAAACTCATTCTGGCAGTCAGTGGTGGAATTGATTCAGTTTCGATGCTTCATTTATTTATCGAAAGCGATTACAAAAATCTGTCAGTAGCTCATTGCAATTTTTCGCTTCGTGGTTCTGAATCTGATGGAGATGAGGCGTTTGTAAAAAATTTAGCCGATAAAAACAATATTCAGTTTTATACAATTCGTTTCGACACACAACAATATGCTTGTGAAAATGGCATTTCTATTCAAATGGCAGCTCGTGAACTTCGTTACAATTGGTTTAATAAACTGCTAAATGAACAAAATGCAAAGTACATTGCAATTGCACATAACAGCGACGATAATGTTGAAACTTTTCTATTAAATATCTCACGTGGAACAGGCTTAAAAGGGCTTACAGGAATAAAACCGAAAAATCACAATATCATTCGCCCATTACTTTTCACAAGTCGTGAAATGATTGTAAATTATTGTAGCGAAAAAAACATTGAGTACCGAACCGATTCTAGCAATTCTGAAAATCATTATCAGCGAAATAATTTAAGAAACAATGTTATTCCACTTCTGAAAACAAGATTTCCCGAATTTTCGAATAATATTTTATGCAATATTCAAAAGTTTGCTGAAATTAACTTGGTTTTCGAAAATTACATTCAGCAAATAAAAAACGAGCTATTTATAATTAATGAAAATATAGTTGAAATATCTATTTCAAAGCTTTCTGGTTATCAACCTTTGCCAACAATTTTGTACGAATTATTGAAAGAATTTGGCTTTAACATCGAAATTGTAAACGAGACTATTGAAGCACTAAATGGTAATCCCGGAAAAACTTTTTATTCGTCAACTCACCGATTAATTAAAGATCGTGAAAAACTTATTATTACATCAATTCCACACAACCACAATCAAGTTTATTATATCGATTTAGATTCTGAAAATGAAAAACTTCCTATAGAAATTAATTTTGAAATTGTTGAAAACAACGAAAACTTCAATATTGTAAGATCAAATAATCTTGCATATTTTGATGCTGAAAAAATACTGTTTCCTTTAATTTTGCGTAAATGGCAACATGGCGATTATTTTATGCCATTCGGAATGACAAATTTCAAAAAAATCAGCGATTTTTTTACCGATAACAAACTGTCATTGAACGAAAAAGAAAACGTTTGGCTTTTATGCAATGGAAACGAAATAATTTGGGTTGTAGGAATGCGTTCAGATAATCGATTTAGGATTAGTGACGAAACGAAAAAGATTTTGATTGTAAAGACTGTATAAAGTAAGCAGTAAGCAGACAACGAAAATGAGCTACAGAGTAGCGAAATGCGATGTATTGAACCTGTCGAAACATTTATAGAAAAAGAATCCTCCTATGATAAAGATTTAAGCTCCAAATCCCAAACTCCAAGCTCCAAGACATGGAAAGTAATCAGTAATCAGTAATCAGTAATCAGTAATCAGTATTTGTAGGCAGTATCCAGTATGGAGTGGGCAGTAAAATGAATATTGAATAATAGAACAACAAATAAAGAATGATGAAGTAAAAACCATAATTATTAAAGAATTTTTAATTACAAAAATTCGATGATAAAATGTTCTGTTGCTTAAACAATCTTTCTAATTTTTATCCCAAAGCGAACTCAACCAAAGCCTCTGAATGTATGTATGTTGTATCGAAAACTGGAATTGTGCAATCTGCTTGCGAAATCAATAATGGAATTTCGGTACAACCGAGAATAATTCCTTCGGCACCTTGCTTATTAAGCTTTTCAATTATTGCAAGCAAAGTTTTCTTTGTATCATTATTAAAAACTCCTTGTGTTAATTCACCAAGTATCTTATCGTGAATATATTGGCGGTCAATATCGTTTGGAATAATAACTTCTATTCCACCCTTTGATAATTTATTACAATAAAATTCATCTTCCATTGTTAGTTTTGTTCCAATAAGTCCAGCTTTTGTAATATTCTGTTTGCGAACGACTTTTGCAGTTTCTTCAGCAATATGAATTAGAGGAATATTAACTTTTTTAATAACATCAGCAGCAAAACGGTGAATAGTATTTGCACTCAATCCAATACAATCAGCTCCGCTTAATTCAAGCTTTAAACAAGCATCTGTTACAAGTGCCGAAATTGTTTCAAAATCGTTTCTGTAAGCAGCATTATAAACATCATTAAAATTAATAGAATAAATAATACACTTAGCTGCATTATTTCCACCCAAACGCTGATTTACCATTGTGTTTATATACTTGTAATAATCAACAGTTGAATGCCAGCTTACACCACCAAGAAGTCCAATTGTTTTCATAATTGCTATATTTTTTATTGACTTAGAGACTGTTTAAATTTAATGTTTTCTATTTTATTATATAGATTTATTATGCCACGAAGTCACAAAAATACAAAATCCCACAAAAAAGAATACCATACGTAAAAGGCTAATTTAATGAATTTTAGTGTTTTGGTGTTTTAGTGGCAAAAACATTTTCATTCTAATTTAAAAAAAACTCTTATTGTAAATATATAAATATTTTGAAAACAAAGTTTTTAATTTTTAAAAACGAGCTATAAAATGTTTTAATAATTTCTTTAAATTTGTCTGATAGACCTGAAAATTAAAAAATATGTCGAAAGAAAATAAAAAGGAATTGTCACCTGCAAAACAGAACGAACTACTTAGTATATTAAAATCCCGATTTGAAAAAAATATGAGTCGCCATCAAGGTTTTGAGTGGAATAAAATTCAAGCAAAACTGGAAACAAATAAAGAAAAACTCTGGTCTTTAAATGAAATGGAAAAAACAGAAGGAGAACCAGATGTTGTTGGTTTTGATACGAATACTTGCGAATATATTTTTTATGATTGTTCAGTAGAAAGTCCTAAAGGTCGTAGAAGTATATGTTACGACCATGAAGCGTTGGAGTCAAGAAAAGAACATAAGCCAGTAAATAGTGCAATAGATATGGCAAATGCAATGGGAATTGAACTTTTAACTGAAGAGCAATATAGAGACCTCCAAAAACTTGGAAATTTTGATACAAAAACATCAAGTTGGGTTAAAACTCCTTCTGAAATTAGAAAACTCGGTGGTGCCATTTTTTGTGATCGACGCTACAATCATGTATTTGTATATCACAATGGAGCAGAATCTTACTATGGAGTTAGAGCTTTTCGTGGCTCAATCAGAGTTTAAGTTTTTAGACGACCTAAAGAGTGTATTTTTTTACTTCACACTGAGTAAATTTTATGTTTAATTTCCATGAAGAATTTAATATTTTTTCTGGCTTACAACACTTAAAGCTCAAAAGGTAAATTTGGAACAACTTGTATCTATTTATCGAAAAGTTTTCATACTATTCATTGTAGATAATAAAATATTGTAAAAAAATTTACCATTACTTGGTAAATACCTCGTAGGTTACGCTTTTAGTGCATTTCAAAACATTTTAAATATTTTATTCAGTTAGTATTGATGAAATACATAAAAATATTATATATTTGTATGTAAAACTTTTTAACATAAACCATATAAAAATCATAACAATGAAAAATTTAATATTTGTAGCTGTTTTCATATTATTCAGTTCGATTAATTTAGTAGCTTGTCAATTTTCGGTATTATTAAACGATACTTATGGAGATGGATGGAATGGAGCCTCATTAACAATTAAAGTAAACGGAACATCAGTATTAAATGCAATAACACTTTCAAGCGGATATGGTCCACTTACATTTAATTTCAATGCTAACGATGGAGATAATGTAGCAATAACATTTACTTCTGGTTCTTATATTTCAGAATGTTCTTATGTAATTATAAATCCTATTGGGATAACTATTTTTTCTGAAGGACCTAATATTGATCCTATTATAGGAGGAAATTTCATAGCTGATTGCCCTGTTCCAACTTGTACAGATGGAATTATGAATGGAGATGAAACATGGATTGATTGTGGAGGAACAGTTTGCAATCCTTGCCCTCCTTGTGGTGATGGAGTTATGAATGGAAATGAAACTGGTGTCGATTGTGGCGGCCCGGACTGCCCTGTTTGCCCAGCTGTTTGGAATATTAATACTGTAGATGGTCAAACAATAACAACTTGTTCAGGAACTTTGTATGATAGTGGCGGACCAAGTGGAACTTATAGTGACTCAGAAAATTACTCTGTAACATTTTGCTCTGGAACTAGTGATGTAATTGTTTTAAATATTAATTATGAAATTGAAAGTAGTTATGATTTTTTATATATTTATGATGGTTCAAATACAGCATCACCATTAATTGCGACACTTACTGGTAGTCCTTCAAATGCAATGTACGTTACAACTGGAACTTGTGTAACTATTAAATTTACTACTGATGGTAGCGTAAATAAATCTGGTTTTTCTATAAATATAAGTTGTGGTATAAATGATAATCCATGTGATGCTTTGACAATTAATCCGTCAACGTCTTGTATATATTTTAATGGAACAAATGCCAATACTATAACATCTTCTGTTACAACTCCCCCTTGTGGTAATTTTGTTGGCTATGACATTTGGTATTCCACTACAGTGCCAAATTCTGGCATTCTAACAATAAATACTGAAAATGGAACTTTAAATGATATGGCTATGGCTGCATATACAGGAACTGATTGTGGGAATCTTATATTTCTTGCTTGTGATGATAATAGTAGTTCAAATTCAAATATGCCAAAACTTTCATTGACAGACCTTACTCCAGGAAGTACTATATTTATTAGGTTATGGGACAAATATGGAGATGAAACCGGAACATTTAGTATTTGTGTAATCAATAATCAAGGACCAGCAACTTGCTTCAATAACAATCCTGCAAGCGATTTCTGTACAACAGCAACACCAATTTGTACAAATGGAGGTTATTGTGGTAATACTAGTAGTCAATATACTGGCACTGAAGTTCCTTCAGGCTTTTGTGGCTCGGTTGAAAATAACTCCTGGCTTTCATTTGTTGCATCAGATACATCTGCAACTCTTAATGTATGGACTTCAAACTGCACTTCAGGAGATGGAATTCAAATGGAGATATATTCTACTACGGATTGCATCTCATTCACATCTGTATCAAATTGCGTTAGTAATGGAGTAATGAATGATTTTCAGATTTCTACAAATACAACATTAACAATCGGACAAACTTATTACTTAATGATTGACGGATGGGGTGGTGATTTTTGTGATTATGTTATTTCTGTTAACAATGGTGTGGCTTTAGGAAATGCTGTAATAGCTGATATCGCATCAAGTACTAATAATATTTGTTATGGAGATTCTGTGCAATTATTCGCTGCCGGAGGTGAATATTATTTATGGACACCATCAATTGGACTGAACAATTCAACAATTGCTAATCCTATTGCAAAGCCAACAGTCTCAACTCAATATATCGTGAAAGTATATGGAAATGGAATTTGTGATACTTATGACTTTGATTCAATTTGGATTTATGTAGCACCAAATATTACAGTTCTTGAAATCATTACTGATGCTACATGCTTTGGAGATACTTCTGGTTCTATTGACTTAAATGTAAGTGGAATTAATTCTCCTTTTTCATATTTATGGTCTAATGGAGCGTCAACTGAGGATTTAACAAACATAAACGCAGGAACTTACGATGTTGAAATTGCTGATAATTCAGGATGTTCAAAAAGCTATTCCTTTTTAGTTAGTGAACCTGATTCGCTATACATACAATATTCTATAATTTCAGAAAATACTTTAGGAGACGGCTCTATTACAATTACATCTGTAAGTGGAGGCTTTGCTCCTTACAATTTTTTATGGTCAACATCTGACACTACTAATTCAATAAACAATTTAATAGCAGGCATTTACAGCATCACTATAACTGATAGCTTAGGTTGTTTATTGCATCATACATTTGTTGTAAATAATATAGGATGCTTAATTGAAACAACCATATCTGGAACTAACCCAATTTGTTATAATTGGAACAACGGGTCAGCAATTGCATCTGTACAGTCTGGAACAGAACCATACTCCTATTCATGGTCAACAGGACAAACAACAGATACTATTGAAAATATTTCATCTGGTATGTATTTTTTAACTGTAACTGACTTTAATTCCTGCATTACAATTGACACTATAATTATTAATAACCCATCACAAATAGTAACTAATTTATTTTATTCTATTTGTAGTGGCGACAGTATATTTTTGAATAATACATATCAATACAACAATGCAATATTATATGACACATTGCTTTCAGGTTCAAGTTGTGATAGTATTTTTATATATAACTTATCTGTAATAAACCCTGTTTATAGTACAAATAATATAAGTATTTGCTATGGAGATAGTATATTTTTAGAAAATTCATATCAGTATAATAATGGATTTTATTACGACACATTAAGTGCAAGCAATAGCTGCGACAGCATAATTATAAATTCACTTACTGTAATTAGTCCTGTGTTTCATTCTGTTAATATAAGTATTTGCAATGGAGACAGTATATTTTTAGAAAATTCGTATCAATATAGTAATGGGATTTTTCACGATACTCTTTCAACAGTTCTTGGATGTGATAGTATTTTAACGACATACTTAACTGTACATAATATAGACACTACCATTTCTACGACTGATAGTTCGCTTTATATTGCTTATGTTGCAAATTATTATCAATGGATAAATTGTTCAGGAAATATTGCAATTTCTGGAGCAAACAGCCAATTTTTCTTACCTAATCAAAGCGGAAGTTATTCAGTAGAAATTACAAAAAATGGATGCATTGATACATCAAGCTGTCATAATATTATAATAACACAATTATCTAAAATTAAAGCAAATAATGAAGTCGTTATTTATCCAAATCCTGCTGGAGATAAGCTTTATATAAAGATTGATGCTAATAGTGAAAAATCTGATTTTTTAATTTATAGCATTGATAATAGACTTGTGCATTCGGGAACTTTAAATAATGGGACAAACTTAATCTCTGTATCAAAACTTACACCTGGAATTTATTTTGCTAGAGTATTTATTGATAATGTATGGATTAGTAATAAGATTGTTATTAATAGATAATTATTTATTACGATACCTTCTTATATCTCCATGTAGCCAAACTCAGAATTATTACTGCATAAACAATAGTCGAATAAAACTCTCGGCTTATATCTGAAAAAGTAGAACCTTTAAGTAAAATCATACGAATTACCTTAATAAAATATGAGATTGGATTTATCGTATTAAGTTTTTGAGCCCATTCGGGCATGCTGTCGGCAGGTGTAAAAATTCCACTCATCAGTATGAATATCAGCATAAAAAACCACGCAAGAATCATCACTTGTTGCTGAGTATCGGCTGTTGTCGAAAGAAAAAGTCCCATTCCAAGTGCAACTAGCATATACATCGAAGAAAATGAAAATAACAATAGCAAACTGCCTTCAATTGGGATATCGAAAAGTATTCTTCCGACTGTAAGTCCAAATGCAAGTTCGACCATTCCAATTACCCAAAAAGGAACAAGTTTTCCGGTTATGTATTGATATTTTTTAATCGGTGTAACATTTATTTGTTCAATTGTACCAATTTCCTTTTCACGAACCATATTCATTCCTGAAAGAAAAGCTCCAACAACAGTAACTAGAATAACAAGAATCCCGGGAAGCATGTATATTTTGTAATTAAGATCGTTGTTAAACCAGAACGAACTTGTTATATTGATTTTTTTCATTGTCATTCCGGGTGGCAAAGTTACACGTTGAGCAATAACTTCCTGATTATAAGCAGATATAATTGACATTGCATAAGCATATCCGATGCTTGCTTTGGTGCCATTTACAGCATTTACAAGAATCTGTATTTTAGTTTTATTTTCACGAACCAGACTACGCTCAAAATCGCTTGGAAATGCAATTATAAGATCAACTGAATCTTTTGTTAACAGTCTTTCTGCTTCTTCAAGATTGAAAGTGTTTCCTTTGACATTGAAAAAAGGCGAACCGCTGAATTTTCCGCACAGTTCTCTGGAAGATGAAGATAAATCTTTGTCAACAAAAGCAATGTTTATGTTTTTCATCTCAAAAGTAGCGGCATAAACAAGAATAACAAGCTGAACAACTGGCATAATAAAGATTATCGGAAGCATTGTTTTGTTCCTAAAAATCTGTATAAATTCTTTTTGGATTAAAAATAATATTGTTCGCATTTTCTATACTTTTATTTTGCCACAAAGCCTTAATCTTTCAATTTCTAACTTCTTTTTTCAAATATCGGCACTTCGACAAGCTCAGTGAACTCTATTTCTAATTTCAATCTTCTAATCTCAAGCTTCTATTTTATTAATTACCTTTTTCAAAATACCTACTTTCCGTCGTATGAATTGCCACTACTTTCTACTAAAACTCTGCTTACGACGATTTTTTTCTTTCTTATTTTTCAACCAATCTTTCGTCGGGTCTTTATTTTCTTTATAATTTCATTTTCTACCATAATTTCGTCCTTACAGGACTTATTACTTATTACTTATTACTTATTACTTATTACTTATTACTTATTACATTTTTAAACATCTATCTTCTAATTTCGATTCTACTTCACACAGCAACCTCTCACTCCAACCTAATCTTAAACCTCTTAACACTTACAATTATAAAAAACGTTGTCATTCCAATTAAAATCAGCGTTTCTTTCCATATATATTCAATACCGGTTCCTTTAAGCATAATATTTTTCAGAATAATGATAAACCAACGTGGTGGCATAATTACACTGAAATATTGCAATATTTTTGGCATATTTTCGATAGGAAAAATAAATCCTGAAAGCAAAATTGTTGGAAGCATCAGTGCAAACATCGAAAGCATCATTGCAACTTGCTGATTTTTACTAACTGTAGAAATTAATATTCCAAGCGATAAAGCCAGAATTATAAACAACATACATTCTGCAAGCAACAAAAAATAGTTTCCTAATACTGGAACGCCAAAAACATATTGTCCAATTAAAATTATAGTTAAAGCATTAATAAACGACAAAACTACATAAGGAAGCACCTTGCCTACAATGATTTGCACAGGCTTTAAAGGAGAAACAAGCAAAACTTCCATTGTACCTATCTCCTTTTCTTTTGCGATAGAAATTGATGTCATCATTGCTGAAATAAGCATCAGAATTAAAGCCATTGTGCCCGGAACAAACATGTAAACTCCTTTCAAGCTTTCGTTGTAATACATTCTTACTTCTGGAATAATTTGCAAAGGCAAATCGCCCTGAACTACCTCTTTGCGGAAATAATCGTTGATAATTCCAGTTGTGTAATTTACCAGAATATTTGCTGTATTTGGGTCAGATGCATCTGCAATAATCTGAACAGAAGCTGTTCCTTCTTTTTCGAGCTTTCTAGCAAAATCGTTTTCAAAAATGATTACTTCTTTTGTTGAACCTTCACGAAAACTTTTTTCTATTTGCTCATCCTGAACTATATATGAACTTAATTCAAAATAGCCAGATGAAATGATTTTTTGTGTAATGCTTCTTGTTACCTCGTCTTTTGATTTATCGTAAATAGCAATTTTAGCATTTTTAATTTCGTTTGTAACCACATATCCAAAAAGGATTAGCTGAATTACAGGCATACCAAAAAGGATTATCATCGTGCGTTTATCACGAAATATGTGCCTGAATTCTTTTATTACAAAACCTAAAAATCTTTTCATTTTATTACGTGTGTTTTATTCTTTGCCGCAAAGACACTAAGACGCAAAGCAAAATCATTTTAAATCCATTCAACTTTTTCAAAATATTCATCTTACAATAAAATTTCTAACATCTAAATTCTTTATTTCACTTTCCAAGCAAAATTGAACTTCGGCATTTCAACAAGCTCAATTACCTTCTATTCCTTCGAGCGAGCTAATTTTAAGAAAACATCATTCATATTTTCAACATTATAAGTTTTCATTAATTCAACAGGTTTCCCAATTGCGACCAATTTGCCTTCAGACATAATCGAAACCCTGTCGCAGTATTCAGCTTCGTCCATATAGTGAGTTGTTACAAACACGGTGATACCATTGTTTGAAGCTTCGTAAATCATATCCCAAAACTGTCGCCTTGTTATTGGGTCAACTCCTCCTGTTGGCTCATCCAAAAAAACAATTTTAGGATTATGAAAAATCGACACCGAAAATGCCAGTTTCTGCTTCCAACCAAGCGGAATATCCTTAATTAATTTATCCTTTATATCGCTTATTTGTAATTTATTAAGAAGCTCCTTAGTTCTCTCTTTTATTACATTTCTTCTTAGTCCATAAATGCCTGCATAGAATCGAATATTTTCAGTTACTGTAAGGTCTTCGTATAGCGAAAACTTTTGACTCATGTATCCGATTGTCTTTTTTATCTGATCTCGCTCTTTATAAATATCGAAACCTGCAATATTAATTTTGCCAGATGTAGGATAAGAAAGTCCACAAAGTATTCTGATTGCAGTAGTTTTACCAGCTCCGTTAGCTCCAAGAAATCCAAATATTTCTCCTGTTTTAACATCAAATGAAAGATCATCGTTAGCTACAAAATCGCCAAATTTCTTAACTAAATTCTGAACAGATATTATTGGAGTAGTATTAATCATTTTCTACTTTATTCAACATTAAATCCATAAAACAATCTTCAATATTTGCTTCAATTAGCTTAATTTCAACATCATTATGATTATTTTCTTTAAGATAATTTTCCAAAAAGGAAATTTCAATTTTTCCGGTTTCATCAGTGTAATGAATGTATTGTCCAAAAAGAAAAACTTTATTTTGACTATCAATTTTTCTTAAATCCTGCAAAAGTCCGTACATATTTTCGGATCGAACTGAAAATAGCTTTTTGCTGTATTGGCTAATAATATTTTGAGGTTTATCAATTTTCAAAATCTGCCCACCCTGCATTAGTGCAACCCTATCGCACAAAACGGCTTCATCCATATATGGTGTCGAAACGACAATAGTAATTCCATAAGATTTTAAGGCTTTCAGCATTTCCCAGAATTCCTTACGTGAAACGGCATCAACCCCGGTTGTTGGCTCATCAAGAATTAAAATTTTTGGATAATGAATCAATGCACAAGAAAGTGCAAGTTTTTGTTTCATTCCACCAGACAGCTTTCCTGCCAGGCGCTTCTTAAATGGCTCAATATGAGAGTATATATCTTTAATTAAATGATAATTTTCTTTTATTGTTACTCCAAAAACTGTTGCATAAAATTCAAGATTTTCTTCAACGCTTAAATCCTGATAAAGCGAAAATCTGCCTGCCATGTAACCAATAATTTTTCTTATTTCATTGTAATTTCGTACAACATCTAAACCTTTTACAGTAACACTGCCACTTTCTGGCAATAATAGAGTTGAAATAACACGAAATAACGTTGTCTTTCCAGCTCCGTCAGGTCCAATAATACCAAACAACTCATTTTCCTGAATATTCAGAGTTATATCTTTCAGTGCTTTTACTTCACCAAACGATTTACTAAGTGATTGTATTTCAATTATATTTTCAATCATTATTATTTTTTCTCACCACAGAAACACTAAGTTCACTGAAGAACACAGAGCTTTATATTTTATTAACTTCCAAAATCAACTAATTGAAAATAACTTCACCAGGCATTCCAATCTTAATTGAACCGTCATTCATAACACTAATTTTGACAGCATAAACAAGGTTCACTCTTTCTTCTTTTGTTTGGATAATTTTGGGTGTAAATTCAGCCTGACTTGCAATACAACTCACAATTCCTTCAGTTTCGGTGTTTTCATCTTTATTTTTGTCGAAAATAACTTTAACTTTTTGGCCTAGTTTAATAGCTCCGATTTGGTCTCCGCTAACATAGGCTTTCAGTTCAATTTTGTTCAAATCAGCAATTTTAAAAAGATTTTTACCTGGAGTGGCTACTTCACTTTCTTCTATGTACTTTTCAACCACAGTTCCATTAATAGGGCTTTTAATATATGATTTTTTAATCTGGTCATTGATTTGGTCAATCTGTACATTTAAAACTTCTAATTCACTTAATACAGTACTATTTTGAGTTTTTATTGAATTCATCTGACTGTTAATCACATTTATTCCTCCAGTGATATCATCGAGTTGCTTTTGAGTAGCTGCACCATCTTTAAGAAGTTTTTCTACTCTTTCTTTTTCAACTTCAATGTTTTTTTTCTGTTCATTTAAAACATCAATTTGAGCCAA
>MEND01000016.1:13221-15441 GCA_001768975.1 Bacteroidetes bacterium GWA2_31_9
AATTTAATACTTTTCCCGCAACTTCTGATGAAACAATTATCTCTGTTGCTTCGAAATTTCCATAAGCATCAGACTTGCTGTTTTGTTCTGAACATGATGCCAGAATCATTATTATCGGTATTAATCTGAATATTGTTTTCATTTTTTTTAATTTTTATATTTTATTCAACCTTTTCAGGGTTGTGACTACTTACCTTCATTACTCCACGCATTGCATACGTGCTATTCATATTGAATCCTTTCAGGATTCTTGCTTCTTCTCACTTGCTAGCTACTTCTCTCTGCCTTCTGTTTTAATTCTTACTAATCAATTCCTTCTGCTTACTGTTTACTACTTGCACTCACTACCTTCTGTTTCCTGCTTACTGCTTACTGCATTCTACTTTCTACTTAATTTCCAGTTATTGTTAAACAATTTATTTTTGACTGAATTAGTTGTAATTTATGAGATTCGAGGTTGATTTTTGCTTGTGTTTCTGCATTTAAATCCTCAAGATAATCAGTTGCAGTAATAATTCCGTTTTCAAGTTTTGATGATGAAGTTTGCAAAACTGATGTTCTGAGTTCTATTATTTCATTATCTATCTCAATTAACTTTTTTATTTTCTCAATACTTGTATTTTCGGCATCGCTTAACATTGATATATTTTTATTCAAGTATTCCTTTTGGTTATTTAATATATCTTTCTGAATTTCTGCAATTTGCTTCTCTCGCTGATACTGATTCCAATCCCAAACATTCCACGACAATTTCAAACCAACAATCCAAAATGTTGCAAATTTATCACTTAGCATATTTAAACCCGGACGACCATAACCGGCTTGACCAAATCCAAATAATTTAGGATATTTTTTTCTGGACATAAGACTAGTCGCAACATATATTCTATTAATATTCATATCAATAAATGTAAGTTCAGGTCTTTTAATTTCGTTTTTCACATCAGTTGCTATTTCAGGTTTGATTAGCTGAACATTTTCTTGCAAGTCTTTTCCAATAAGACCAGAAAGCATGACTAAAGAATACTTTTTATTATGTTCAATTTCAACTAATTGTTGCTGGGCTTTTAATTTTTCTGCTTTTAAATGATCAACTGTTGATTGATTTATTACTCCATTTTTTAGTCCTGATTCTAACACTTTTATCTTATCTTCAATTTGCTTCAAGTATAGATTTAACAATGAATTGCTTTCTTGTAAAAGTAAAATTGCAAAATATGCCTTGTTGATTTTTTCTTTTAATGAATATAGCTCTACTTCAACATTTTGCTTATTAACTTCTGTTGAAGCTTTATCAACTTCTTTAGTTGCTTTTACAGTTCCACCATCGTAAAAAACTTGGTTCAAATCAAGCGATAGCTTATATTGATCTTTCTTTGGCTCAGGCATATTAAGCTCAGGAATTTGAAGATTTTGTCCGTTTGGAAATTGTGAAAACAACTGACCAAAAAACTGGTCAAATGGAATATCAACCTTTGTAATTTCAGACTGGTAAGTTGCTTGCCCATTAACCGATATTTGTGGATATAATGCTGTATTATAATTTTTTAACGATAAATCTCTGGCATTATCATATAATCCTGAGTTTTTATTAATTGAACTATTATCTTTTGCAAGTTTATAACATTCATCAAGAGTAATCATGTTTTGTTCTTGCGAAAATGCATTTTCAAAAATTATACTCAAAATAAACAATATCAATATTAACTTTCTCATATTATAATTTTAAAGAATTATATACAAATTCTGTTATAATTTTTTTCCTTTCAATTAAATATTTATCGTACTCCTCTTTATTCTGATTAAAGAGAAGCGATTGCAAAATTGGTCTTGCAATAAAAGGGAATATACACATTCCCAAAATATTAGCCAATAAATGTTTAAAATCAATTGTTCGAATGCTATCATCTTTAGAAATTCCTGACATTATTTGACCTAATAAAACGGGATTAACACCCATCGAAGACATCATTTTTACAAGATTTTCTGGATTTCGCTGAATTTCATGTAGCACAAACAATGGCAAATGAGGATTTGCAACAAGCATATCAATGTATGAATGTACAATCAATTCTACTTTTTCAAAAAATGTTGTTTCTGCAATTGCCAAACCTGCAATTTTTGGAATAAAACCAGAGAATGCTTCTATAAAAATAGCCTCAAATAACTTATCCTTGCTACGAAAATAGTAATGTAATAATGCTTTATTAATTCCTGCTT
>MEND01000016.1:15447-16354 GCA_001768975.1 Bacteroidetes bacterium GWA2_31_9
CAATTTCCTGCATACGAGCTCCATCAAAACCCTTTCTTACAAAGACATTTTTAGCAGCGAGCAATATTCTTTTTTCAGTATCTAATTGGATTTCTGTCATTTATAAATTAACTGAATGATTTAATTACATAGTTTAACTATTTGGTAAATATATGGCAATAATTTTGAAAAGTCAAATAATTAAATATTTTTTTTTAGGAATTAAACAAGTAATAAGCCTTAATTAATATATGGCGAAATTTTTCCATTTTGATAATCAAGCCTATAAAGCACTTTCCCATTATAGTTACTATTATATATAGCACCACCAATTGCACCAAAAATCAAAGCATCTTCATTGAGCTTAAAGGTAAGCGGATTAGCATAAAAAAAAGCATCATCTTTCTCAATCGTTAAAAAACTATACATTCTTTGATTTAAGAATACTTTACAATTTATATAAATATTTTTCCCATCACAAATACCCCAAAAATCATTCATTAGATTTCTCTTCTTAATACTATCATCAAGTAATGTAATTTTAAATGTAGTTCCACCATACATTGCAATACTTGAATTACTCCTTTGTCTTACTTTAAAATCAAATATTACGCTAGGTTTATTATTAATAAACTCATAAAATGTTTTATAGGCTCCTTTTATAAGAGAGTCATTTTTCTTGGCAATCAATATTGGAAATTCTTTTTTAAACTCAACAGCTTGATTAAATACACTATCCTTATTATCAATAAAATAATCATAATCTACCTGAGAAATATTTAGTGTATCTTGAGAATTGGGCATTTTGTAAGTTAAGTAAGCAATTTTATCATCAATGATTTTACATTTAATTTGCTCTTTTCCTTGTTTAAGTATTATAATGTCATTATAAAGCGTTAAGTCTTCACTTGATTGATTTTGAGGCTTA
>MEND01000017.1:0-17550 GCA_001768975.1 Bacteroidetes bacterium GWA2_31_9
GAAAAAAACCTTATTTTTCATTTACCCACACTATTCGTTATAGAACCTTACTTTTACTAATCACAATTTTCTAAAACGTCAAAAAAATTAAATTTAATTAAACCTTTATGTAGGGAGTAATGAGAAAAAGTATTATTTTCGTCAAAAATTTATAATATGGAACTAGTACAACCCGGTATAGGCTTAGTTTTCTGGATGTTATTATCTTTTACTCTTCTTTTGATAATACTTCGCAAGTTTGCATGGAAACCAATTTTAAAAGCCTTAAAAGATAGAGAAAACTCTATTGAGAATGCTCTGCAATCGGCTCAAAAAGCCAAAGAGCAAATGGAGCAATTGACTTCTGATAATGAAAAAATCATTAATGAGGCTAAAAAAGAACGTGACCGTTTGATGAGAGAAGCGAGAGAAGTTAAAGAAAAAATAATTTCTGATGCTAAAGAACAAGCTCTTATCGAAGCTCATAAACTGACAGAAGCATCTCGCCAAGCTATTGAGAACGAGAAAGCTGCTGCAATGACCGAAATAAAGAATTTAGTTGCAACATTATCAATAGAAATTGCTGAAAAAATTATGCGTCAATCATTAGAAAATAATGATAAGCAAAAAGAATTAATTCAGTCGCTTCTTAATGATGTTAAAATGAACTAAGTAATATTTAAAATTTAAAATGTAATATTTAATATTTTATGGACTTATTCAAAATTCAATATCAATTAGTAAATTTTGTTCTAAGATATTTACAAATTGTTAGTACTTACTTGATTTCACACAAATATTACATGTTAAATATTACATATTAAATAAGATAACGATGAATTACAGCAAAATCTCTATCCGCTACTCCAAAGCTCTATTTGAGTTAGCAAAAGAAAAAAATTTACTCGAAGAAATTAGAAATGATGTTAACCTAATTCATGAATCGTTTTCAGTTCCTGAATTTTCAATTTTACTTAATAGCCCTATTGTAAAAAATTCTGTAAAATTTGAAATCTTAAAAAAAGTTTTCTCTAATAACTTGAATGCCTTAACTTTTTCTTTTTTAAAGATGATTGTCGATAATAAAAGAGAAAATCACTTAAACGACATTTCAAGAAATTTCTTAGACTTTTATAAACGTGATAAAGGAATTAAATCTGCTGTATTTACTACTGCTTCCGATATTGATAAAACTTTGTTAGAATCAATAAAAAAAGTAATTAAAGATGTTTTTAAATCCGACATCGACCTAGCTCACGAAATTAATAATGATATAATTGGTGGTTTTGTTTTAAGAGTCGAAGACCAACAAATTGATTCAAGCGTTAGTACACAACTTAGAACCTTAAAGAGAAATCTTATAAATACATCATTTGAAGTTAAATTACCTAATTTGAAATAAATTAATGATTGTTAAATGGTTAAATTGTTAAATTGTTGCTACGTAGTTAATCCTAAATTAGATTGCCTCATACTTAGCGATGATGAAATCCCAAAACCTGTTAATCTTGTTAATCCTGTCAAAAAAAATCCAAAAATTGTAAAACTTAAATTCTAAATAAAAATGGCTGATATTAAACCTGCTGAAGTTTCCCAAATTTTAAAACAACAAATAGAAGGATTTAAAACAAAATCCGAATTAGAAGAAGTTGGAGTTGTTTTGCAAGTTGGAGACGGAATTGCTCGTATCTATGGACTTTCTAATGTACAAGCAAATGAAATGATTGAATTTGCTAATGGAGCAAAAGGAATTGTGTTAAATCTTGAAGAAGACAATGTTGGAGCTGTTCTACTCGGACAATCAGAAGAAATTAAAGAAGGTGACGTTGTTAAACGTACCGGAGAAATAGCATCAATTATGGTTGGCGAAGGACTTTTAGGACGAGTTATTAGTACAATTGGAGAACCAATGGATGGCAAAGGTCCAATTCAAGGACAATTATATAACTTGCCTCTCGAACGAAAAGCCCCCGGAGTTATTTATCGTCAACCAGTTAAGCAACCATTGCAGACAGGTATTAAGGCAATTGACTCAATGATTCCAATTGGAAAAGGTCAACGAGAATTAATTATTGGCGACCGTCAAACCGGAAAAACAGCTATTGCAATTGATACAATCATAAATCAAAAAAATACTCACGGAACTAAAAATCCTGTTTATTGTATTTATGTAGCTATCGGACAAAAAGGCTCTACAATAGCTCAAATTGTAAAAACACTTGAGCATCATGGTGCATTAGAATATACAACAATTGTTGCAGCAACAGCATCAGACCCTGCTGCATTACAATTTTATGCTCCTTTTGCAGGTGCTGCAATCGGTGAGTTTTTCAGGGATACCGGAAGAGATGCCTTAATTATTTACGACGATTTATCAAAACAAGCTGTTTCATATCGTGAGGTTTCTTTATTATTAAGACGACCTCCTGGACGTGAAGCATATCCAGGCGACGTATTTTATTTACACTCAAGATTACTAGAAAGAGCTGCAAAAATCATTGATTCTGATGAAATTGCAAGGAATATGAATGATTTGCCAGAAGTTCTAAAACCTTTAGTAAAAGGTGGAGGTTCTTTAACAGCACTTCCAATTATAGAAACTCAAGCTGGAGATGTTTCTGCATACATCCCAACAAACGTAATTTCTATTACCGATGGTCAAATTTTCTTAGAGTCAAATCTATTTAATTCTGGAGTTCGTCCGGCTATTAACGTAGGTATTTCGGTATCACGAGTTGGAGGTAATGCTCAAATCAAGTCGATGAAGAAAATTGCTGGTACATTAAAATTAGACCAAGCACAATATCGAGAATTAGAAGCATTTGCTAAGTTTGGTTCCGACCTTGATGCTGCAACAAAAGCAGTTCTTGACAAAGGAGCTAAAAACGTAGAAATTCTTAAACAAGGACAATATTCTCCTGTAAATGTAGAAAATCAAGTTGCTATAATTTATTGTGGTACAAAAGGTTTATTAAAAGATGTTCCAGTTAAAAAAATTAGGGAATTTGAAAGTTCTTATATCGAATTTCTTGAAAATAAACATCCCGATGTTTTAGAGGCACTTAAAGCTGGAAACTTATCAGACGAAATAACTCAAAAACTTGAAAAAGTTGCTTTGGATATAGCTTCTAATTATAAACTTAATTAAGTAATATTTAAGATTTAATATGTAATATTTTATAAAAATTTTGAAATGCAAAAACGATTTTTAAATATTAAATTTTACATATTAATTATTACATAAATTTGAAATGGCAAATTTAAAAGAAATCAGGGTTAGAATCACATCTGTAAACTCTACAAAGCAGATTACAAGTGCTATGAAAATGGTATCTGCTGCTAAATTACGTAGAGCTCAGGATAATATTTTACAACTTAGACCTTACGCAACAAAGTTACATGAAATATTATCAAACGTGTCGATGAATGTTGACGCATCAGACGATAATATTTATGCACATAAACGAGAAGTTCACAAAGTTCTTATTGTATTAATTACATCTAACAGAGGTTTGTGCGGAGGTTTTAATACTAGTGTTATTAAAAAGGGATTACAATTAGCAAACGAAGTTTATACTCCAAAAGGTATAGATGTTAGCTATATGGCTGTTGGTAAAAAATCGAGAGATTTTATTAAAGCCAAAGGATTAAAACTTATAAATAGTAATGTAACTATTTTTGATGATGTAAGCTTTTCAAATGTTTCTTCAATAGCAGAAGAAATAATGAGATACTTTACAGAAGGTAGCTTCGATAAAATCGAATTTATTTATAATCAGTTTAAAAATGCTGCTGTTCAGAATTTATTAGTTGAACAGTTTTTACCAATTGAAGTTCAAGAAAGTGATTCTAAATATAGAGTTGATTATATTTTCGAACCAAACGAAGATTACATTGTTAAAGAGTTAATTCCAAAATCGTTAAAAATTCAATTTTATAAAGCACTTTTAGATTCAATTGCATCGGAGCATGGAGCCAGAATGACAGCAATGCACAAAGCAACCGAAAACGCAACAGATTTAGTAAGAGACCTTAAACTTCATTATAATAAAGCTCGTCAGGCAGCAATTACAAAAGAAATTCTTGAAGTAGTTTCAGGTGCTGAGGCACTTAATGGGTAATTTTTATAATAGGATTCTTAAAAGATTCGACTTTAGTTATTACGCTTTCTAAAAGCCTTGCGATATATGTATGATAAACTAATAAACCATTCAAATCTTTGAAATCAATTTAAATTTTTACAAAGTTTCTTTCTTAGAAAAAATAAAATTTAGACATTTTTTCATTATATTTACATTGAGTTTAATAAAATAGAAAAATATGTATTTAAGTATTAATGATATTTCTAAAAGTTTTACAAATGCTATTAAACTTCTATTACAAGGTGAAGAAATAATTATTACCCGCAATAAAAAGCCAATAGCAAAGCTAATTACTATAAAAAAAGATAATGATAATACCCTTAAAATTAAGGCTGGAAGTGCAAAAGGGAAAATAAAAATTCACGATAACTTCGACGACCCGCTTGATGATTTTAATGACTATATACCATGAAATTATTATTAGATACTCACACTTTTTTATGGTTTATTAATGACGATAAAAGGTTAAGTTTAAAAGCTAAAGAGTTAATATCAAAACCCAATAATATTCGATATTTAAGTTATGCTAGCATTTGGGAAATAGCAATAAAAAGTAGTCTGGGTAGAATTGAAATTCCAATTGATTTTGAAAAGTTTATTGAAGAACAGCTTAAAATAAATAATATTTTAATTTTTCCATTTAGTATTTCGCATTTAGCAAAAGTAAAAGAACTTCCTTTTATACATAAAGACCCTTTCGACAGAATAATTATTTCTCAAAGTATTATAGAAAATGTAAGTATTTTAGGAATTGATTCTGTTTTTGACAAATATGGAATAACCAGAATTTGGTAATGAGTGAACATTTTAATTCATATCTATCAGTAAGGAATTTTTAATCAACCATTTTTATTTGTCATTTTACCAAATTTCAATTAGGTTTGTAATATAAAAAATATTGATTATGAAAATCGTTATTATACTTTTTGCTATCATCCCAATTATATTATTTTCTTGTAAAAATGAACAAGTTAAAGTAAGTAAATATGGAAACACATTAAGAATTAATGAACCCGAATATATTAGAACTTTATATCCTCAAAATCTGAAAGATGTAATTTCTTCACATGTAATAACACAGTTATATGAAGGATTAGTAAAGTTTGATGCAAAAACTTTAAGAGCAATTCCTGCAATTGCAAAAAGTTGGGAAGTTAATGCAACCGATACAATATATACATTTCACTTAAGAAATGATGTTTATTTCCATGATAATAAGTGCTTCCCGGGCGGAAAAGGACGAAAAGTTGTAGCAGATGATGTAAAATACACTTACGCAATGTTATGTACAAAAAGTGACGATAATAAAAATTATTTCGGAACATTGGATAAAGTTGTAGGAACATATAAATATTATGAAGAAAGTAGTCTTGGAAAACCAAACTTTGATATTGAAGGAATTAAGGTTATTGACGATAGCACATTGCAAATTTGTATAGAAAAACCAATACCATTTTTCTTAAATTTATTAGCAAATCCAGTTGCGGGAATAATTCCAAAAGAAGGCGTTGAAGAGTATGGAATTAATAATTATGTTGGTAGCGGACCCTATATGCTAAGTGATATGCCAAAACAAAACGAAGAACTTATTTTATTAAGAAATCCACAATATTATGGTAAAGATTTTCAAGGAAATTCATTGCCATATATTGATTCAGTTAAAGTTAGTTTTATTGGCTCAACACATAAAGAATTAGAAAGCTTTGAAAAAGGGGAGTTAGATGTAGTTCTTGGATTACCAATTAACTTTATTAATGATTTTTTTGAAAAACATAAAGCTGAATTTCAAGGAAAAACAGCTAAATATATTCTTGAAGATGCTGATGAAAATGCAAGTTTGTATAATCTAAAACAAATTTATGTTTCAGATTTATTTGTAAATTCTATAAATTATCTTGATTTTTCAAGGGTTCAATTTAAAGAGCCGTTATTGCTCGAAAATCAAAACGATAGTTTGAGTAAATAATTAAATTTCAATTAGTTGAAATTTAATATTTATTAATTTTTCATATCTGCTACCAGAAGCTAAAATGTCTTTATCATCTTTACTATAATACCATTTTACCAATACATCTGAAACTTTAGATACTTTTTCGAGCATTAATAAAACCTTTGCAATTTGCTTTGCTGATGAAGTATTAAAATATTCTAATTTAAATTCAAAATGAGTAACTGGGTTTGGATTTACTGAATATTTTTCTAACCAATTTAAGATTGGTAGATAGAATTCAATAGAATTTTCAGGAAGAGATCTGTCAGAAATTAAAAATTTATTTTCAGATTGTGAAAGAATAACATTAGGAGTATCTTCAGTAGCTTCAATAATCAGTGAGTCCATAATGATAGGTTAGTTTACAGTTACTTGGATGGTAAAAAATGATGTATCTGAGTCAATGTCGTTAAAATGATATTTAATTTTATGATTGCTTTTAATTCTTAAATCAATAATTCCTAATCCTGACTTTTTACTATCAATCATTTCAAAATCTAAAAGATTTTTATTATAAAAATGTTCAAGCTCGTCCTCAGAAATATTATTTACCTGATCAATTTTTTGTTGGAGTTCTTGAACTTTAGATTTTTCAATATAATTTCCGGAAATTAAATTATAATTGCCTTTATCTTCGCTAATTAAAAACATTCCTGGATTTCCAGATTCAAGTGTATTTGAATAATTAATAGCGTGTTTTACTATATTTTGAAGCATTTCAACCATTAAATAAAATAATTTCTTTTTTGTTGTTGCTGAGCTAACCGATTGTCCTTCAATTATTGAAAGGAGAAGCACTAAGCTTTCTTGATTAAATGCCCCGTTAAACGAAATTACAATATTATGTGTATTTAAAATATCGTGTAAAGTTATAATATGCTTTAAAGAATCTTGTATTTCATCTTCAATCTGCTTAAGTTCTTCATCAATAAAAGAAATACCTGAATGGAGATAAAAATATGAAAGCTTATCATTTAGCTTTTTAAATTCATACGATAACTTATTTCCAGATTTCCTTGCCATTTCAATTAGTCCCAATCCTGCACCGCCTTTGTTTGAAAATTCTCCAGCCATTAAGACTTCTTTATAATAATCTTTTAATTGATCTTGTTCTAAACCATTAATTTTTTCTAAAAGCTTTTGTACAATTGGAATTTTTATATTCTCTATTATATTACCAGTTGTGATAAAATAGTTATTTCCATTTTTTTGAATTACAAATATTCCAGGCTGTTCAGAAAAATCTTGAGCATTTTCTTCCTGATGTCTCGTAATATTCTGGAGACCTTCAACCATTATGGAGTAAACTCTTTTTCTTATCTTAGAATTTTCTTTTGTACTGTTTAAATTGGATTCAGTAAGTAAAAGAATATTATCAGTAATGCTTTGTGAAAAATTTCCTCTATAAATGTAATTCAAATTCTCAAGTTGCATTCCCTCGAAAATCTCAAAAGCATAGTTTAAATTTTTAGTATCCATCAGGAAACAATATTTTGTCACTAAATTACAAAAAATATTAAATAGTAACAAAATATATTTCTCTCTTTTGAAATATCTTCACGTTTAAGTGTTTTAACTTGCATTTAAATTAAATTATAAAATAGTGTAAGAAAAAGAAATTATTCAATATAATATTATGTATAATGAATGTTTAATGAGTAAAATATATACATGTTTGTATTTGTAAATAAAATATTTATTGTTTATTGAATTCAAATTTTATTAATTATTAAAAAGTTGTATTTAGTACGGTCTTCAGGTGTCGTTAAATTATTTTATTATGTATTGTACAGAATAAATAGCAATACAAATATTTGTTAAATTTAGTTTAATAGATATGGTTTTGTTAATTTAATTGCAATATTATATTTGAAAAATATTAAATTTATACGTTTAATAGTAAGGATAAAATAACTTAAAAAAAATATTTATTCTTTATGCTTTTCTAGCGCTAGAGTAATTTTCTAAAGGAATATTTTTAATGTTTACCAAATTATAGTTAAAAAATTATATATTATGTTTTTGGCAAAGAAATCTATAAATTTGCCCATTCTAAAATTTAAAAGGAATTACAAAATATTAAAATGTCAGATTTCAACTTAATACTTTCAAAATTTGAAAAGATTTCTCTTGAAGAAATGGATAGTGTTAAGCTAATGGAACGTACTGATACAAAATATGTGTTTAATATTAAGGAACTACCTGAAATTCTTGAAGGAATGATTTCTGAATATCGATTGCTAGAAATAAATGATATTAGAAATCAACGATACGAGTCATTATACTACGATACAAAAGACTTTTTGCTTTATACAAAACATCTTAGAGGAAAGCCTACTCGATACAAAATTCGTTTTAGAAGATATTTAGACTCTAATGGTTTAACTTTTTTTGAAATAAAGCATAAAAACAATAAAGGAACAACTGCCAAAAAAAGAATTAAAGTGTCTGATATTGAATCGGGAATTATTGATAAGGCAAATGAATTTATTGTAAAACACACTCCATATCAACCAGATATTTTTTTTCCAAGTATTTGGGTTAATTATTCAAGGATGACTTTCGTTAACAAATATTCACAAGAGCGATTAACAATTGATACTAACTTAACATACAAAAACTCTAATAATCCTGAAAATAATCCTAAAAGTTTTCCAGAATTAGTAATAGCAGAAGCTAAACGAGAAAAAACAGCCTCAGTTTCACAATTTATTAGACTGGTTCGTAAAACGGGTGTGAGAGAGGGATCAATAAGCAAATATTGCTTCGGAATATATAATTTAATAAACAACGTACCTAAAAATAATTTTAAACCAAAAGTTAGGATGGTATGTAAAATGGCTAGAATAACAATTAATAATTAAATAAAAAATAATATTATGACAATTTTACAAATTGTAACAGATCAAGCTCCTGAAAGTTGGGAATTGTTTAACAAAATTCCTCTAAAATTTTGGATTCGTCTTGGTATAGACCTGCTTTCGGTAATTATATTGGTTCGATTAATATATTACCCTAGTTATAAAAACAGAGAGTTTTTCTTTACGTATTTTATTTTTAATATTATAATTTTTCTTGTCACTTATATGATGAATAAGGTTGAAATGTCGATTGGTGCTGCATTTGGATTATTTGCTGTTTTCGGCATTTTGCGATACCGAACAGAAGGCATTTCAATAAAAGATATGACATATTTATTTCTTTGTATTGCAATGGGATTAATTACTTCGGTTGCTAAAGGTGGTTGGGACGAATTGTTGCTAATTAATTTTATAATTCTTTCCATAACTGCTTTATTGGAAACTGGTATTTTAGTTAAAAAGGAACTTGCAAAAACTGTTCAGTATGAAAATATTGAAATGATAAAACCTGAAAATCATGGAAAATTACTTGAAGATTTGCGTACTCGTACAGGTTACGATATTCACAGATTTAATATTCAAAAAATTGATTTTTTAAAAGATACTGCTTCTATCAGAATTTATTATTTTGAAACTAAGAAAAAGAAAATTTCTATTTGAGAATAAACCCATAATTTAGATTTATTGTTGTAAATTAATAACTATATTTTTAGTTACTACAGCCCCAAGATTATTTATAACACTTAATCGAATTGAATGATTTTCGGCATTTTCAAACCAAACAACTTTTGCTTGATTACCAGTTTTATTAATATCTGCAACTATTCCTCCAGAAGCTGTCCACACATATCTGTAACCATTTTGATGCGGAATAGAGTATTCTGAAATATTTGATTTTTTGTTAACTAACGTATCCCCCTTAATTCCTCCATTATCTGTTGAAATTAAATCAAAAATGAAATCTTTACTTACATTTTTAATAGTATCAATTACAGAGGTAAATCTGCTGTTTTCGTCAATCTGAGGTTCGTGTCCAGCTCCTTCAATTTCAATCAATTTATTTTTTAAACCAAACGATTCAGCTCTTTTATGAATTTCTTTTGAGCCATAAACTTTTTTAGCAAAAAAGCTTGTAATTTCTTGGCTTAAGCTATTAAATGGGAAATTATATCCAATTGGAACTATGTTATCTGCTGTGCCGTGAAAACTCAAAATTGGAATTTTTTCGTACAAATCAAACTGATTAATATCGGTTAAAGCTCCCCACATATTTACAACTCCTTTTATCGAAAATATATTTTTGTAATCATTTGTACTACAATTAATACAGCCTAAATCGCTTTGAAGTCGGAAAACGTTTCCAAACGTTCCAGTAAATCTTTCTTTTTCTTCTAAAAATGCAATATTTAAAGCAGTAAATCCACCAGCACTTGTTCCACCAACTATTATTTTATTTGTATCAATTCTGAATTTTCCTGAATTTGCACATAAATATCTTAAAGCTGCTCGTCCATCTTGTAATGCTCTATACATGCTTCTCTCCATATATTCGTAATGTTCTGGCAAAATCAAATAACCAAGCCTATAATTTACAGAAGCAACAACATATCCCATTTTTGAGAAATATTCGCCAAGAGCAACCATTGTTTCAGCTTTTTTATCACCAATCAGAAATGAGCCTCCATGAAAAAGTACAATTAACGGTCGTTTGCTTAATGTATCATCCTTAGGCTCATATAAATCCAAATCAAGAGTTTGTTCGCTTTGTAATAAGTTTCCAATAATACCTTTTCCAACTTGTAACATTATTTTACCATAATTTGACTCGTTTACAACCGGAAAAAGCTTGCTTGTGTAGTAACCATCGGCTTTTCCATATTTCAATGTTGTTAAATTAAATTTGTGGAAAACCTCATTCAAATATCGTTGTGAAAAATTAGATAAATCAAGTTTTGATTCTTTTATCAGAGTTATTTCTTTGTATTTTTTTCGACTAAATAATTTATTGAACCAAATCAGCGAAAGCGTGTCGTTTGAAAGAGTTGCAACTCCTTTTAATTTTGAAAAACGTCCTTTAATGTCTGTTCTAACTTTGAAAATTTTGCCATTATTATTTGCAGAAAATTCGTGCAATTTAGTTATTGGTTTATCGCTTGTTACACAAAATTCTCCAGTTGAATTATTTCCATAATTATTGATTTTTACGAAAAGCTTTTTGCCATTATCAATAACACCTGAATAATAATCGCTATTAGAAAGTTGACTTGAATCAATGGAGATTTTTTTAGTTGTATGACATCCTGTAAATATTAAAAATAAAGCTATTACAGCCAATATTTTAGACAACAACCTGAAAAGCAAAATCATAATTTTATTAAAACATTTAAAAATCAATAATCTCTAAAATTTCTAACTTCTAATCTCTATTTTCTAACTTCTAACAACTAACGTCTAACGTCTTCTTTCCTATACAAACAAGTTCGTCAAGTACGCCCACACAATATATCTCGCTAATTTACCCAAAAACATAAAAATCACAACATATTTTGTGTTAACTCTTAAAACGCCAAGTAAAACTGCAATCAAGTCACCTACAATAGGAAGCCATGTTAGAAAAGCCATAAGGCTACCTTTGAATTTCATTTTCTGGTGAAGTCGGTCAATTTTTTCTTTTTTGATTCCGAAATATTTTTCGAGCCAGTGCCATTTGCCAATATAACCCAGATAAAAGCTCGACATTCCACCAACAGTATTTCCAATAGTTGCAATAACAATACAATAATAAATGTTATAATCAGAATAAATCAGTAAACTCAGCAAAGCCTCTGAACTAAAAGGAATTATAGTTGCAGCAAGAAAACTTGCAACGAACAAACCAAAATAACCATATTCAAACCATTCTATCATTTTGCAAACCTAAAATAAAAAATTGTAATGTTTATGCTTTTCAGATTTTCTAAATTTTTAAAATTTAGGAAATCTCTGTAAGTTCTTAAATATTAATTTACATAATATCGAACTTGTGTATATCGAATAGAATATTTACTTTTGATAAAATTGAAAAATTATATTCTGAACTAAAATATAAAAGAAATAACTAAAATAAAATATTTGTACAAAAGTTATATCTAATTTTATTACAACATAATATATAAATGTATAGAAGACCGACATCATTTTTTCGAAATTACAACAGCGGCGTTTATGACAATGTGATAAAGCCATATAATTTGACAAATAAAAGGCTAATACCTGAAGTTATTAATGCACTAAAGAGATTACATTTTAAATTCGGACATAAAAAAATCATAATTGACCTTCAAAAAATAGAAAAAGTATTCCCTTATCCAACAGTTCCTGTTGCAGGCTATTTACATTATTTTAGAGAAGAGCTAAATGTTGACTTCGAATTTATCAATGTTCCAACTTATTTGCGAAAAATTCACTTTTTGAGTCCCGACGACATTAATAAAACTACAACTGGTATTGGAACCAATTTTTTGGATAGAGTTTGGCTATTTCATACATCTAGTGATGTTCATTTGCTTGTCAATGGATTTCTTTCTAGTATTCGTAAAAGTTGCACTGTTGAAGAAGGTATTTTACAAGCATGTGAATGGGGGTTAAATGAGATTATGGATAATGTAATTCAACATTCTAATCAAAATGTTGGATTTATTATGGCTCAAGTATTAAAGGATAGTCAGATTTTAAAAGTTTCAATATTTGATTATGGACAAGGAATTTATGAATCTTTGAGAAATACTAAATATAAACCTAGACATGCAAGCGATGCTATATCTTTAGCTGTACAAGAAGGTGTAACTAGAGATAAAAAAATTGGACAAGGCAACGGCATGTGGGGACTTTATAATATAATAAATTTAAATGACGGCACTCTACAAATAACTTCTGGTAATGGTGGACTCAATTTTGTTAATAGAACTAAAACTACTGAATCTTACCAAGGTATAATAATGTTAAGCTCAAAACAACAATCTACAGCTATAAATTTCGATATTAGACTTAATAATTCAATATCAATGAAAGAAGCTTTGGGTGGTTATGAACCTATTGATATGTTCATTGAGAATTTAGAAGATGAATTTGACAGGATAGTTTACAAAATTATTGAACAATCATCTGGAACAGGCACACGTCAATCAGGAGAAAGAATAAGAAACGAAATTGTGAATATTTATAAAAGTTCCAAAAAACCTGTTATTTTAGATTTTCAGGGTATTGGAATCATAGCTTCATCATTTGCAGACGAATTAATTGGTAAATTAGTTCAGGAACTTGGTCTTTTCCAATTTCAAGCTGCATTTCCAATGAAAAATATGAACAATACCATTCAAGCAATAGTTCAGAGGTCATTAAGCCAAAGATTATCAGAGAATATAAATAGCTAGTGTAAACACGAGTTTACTCCCTTTGTTACTAGTCAAATAATACAAGTTAATTTTTAATTGCTAAATCGCACAATTTAGTATCTACAAACTTCCAATAACTTCAAGCTAGTATATTTACTAAAATCAAATATCTTTGTAAAAATTTTAACAAAATGAGTTTTACAGAATTAAGCGAACAGGAACAAATACGTCGTGCTGCTCTCGACGAAATAAAATCACTTGGAATAAATCCATATCCGGCTGATAAATTTGATGTTAATGTAACATCTGATGAAATACACAAAAACTATAAACCCGAACTCGAAAACTATAAAGATGTAAGCATAGCAGGTCGAATAATGAGCCGCAGAATTATGGGAAATGCCTCATTTACCGAAATTCAAGATGCCGTTGGTCGTATTCAGCTATATTTCAACCGCGATGTAATTTGCCCCGACGAAGACAAAACCCTTTACAATACCGTTTTCAAAAGACTTCTCGATATTGGCGATATTATTGGCGTTAAAGGCTATGTTTTTATCACAAAAATGGGCGAAATTTCGATTCATGTTTCTGAATTTAAAATCCTGAGCAAGTCAATTCGTCCATTGCCAATTGTAAAAGAAAAAGACGGAGTTATTTACGATGCTTTTACCGACCCCGAACAGCGTTACCGTCAGCGTTCACTCGACCTTATTGTAAATTCGCACATTAAGGACGTTTTTTTGAAGCGTTCACGCCTTATGAAAACAATGAGAGATTTCCTTGACCAAAAAGGTTATTTGGAAGTTGAAACGCCTGTACTTCAGCCAATTTATGGCGGTGCAGCAGCTCGTCCGTTTAAAACACATCACAATGCACTCGACACTACATTATATTTAAGAATTGCCAACGAACTTTATTTGAAAAGACTGATTGTAGGCGGTTTTGATGGAGTTTTTGAGTTTGCAAAAGATTTCCGCAACGAAGGAATGGACCGTTTTCATAATCCCGAATTTACACAAATGGAGCTTTATGTTGCCTACAAAGATTACAACTGGATGATGGATTTGGTCGAAGAAATGGTCGAAAAAATTGCAATTTCGATTAACGGAACAACCGAAGTAAAAGTTGGCGAAAATATTATCAACTTTAAGCGTCCATGGCGACGATTAACAATGTTTGAATCAATCAAGGAATTTACTGGAGTTGATATTTCAGAAATGGACGAAACTGCATTAAGGGCAACTGCCAAAAAGCTTAATGTAGAAATTAATGATACAATGGGAAAAGGCAAATTGATTGATGAAATTTTTGGCGAACATTGCGAAGGAAAATTAATTCAGCCCACATTTATTACCGATTATCCGGTTGAAATGTCGCCACTTGCAAAAAAACACCGTAGCAAAGAAGGCTTAGTTGAGCGTTTTGAAGCAATTGTAAACGGTAAAGAAATTTGCAACGCATATTCAGAATTGAACGACCCTATTGACCAGCGAAATCGTTTTGAAGAACAACTTCTGCTTGCAAAACGTGGCGACGAAGAAGCAATGATGCTTGACGAAGATTTTTTACGTTCAATCGAATACGGAATGCCTCCAACAGCAGGGCTTGGCATTGGAATCGACCGACTTGCAATGCTTATGACCAATGCAGCATCAATTCAAGATGTTTTGTTTTTCCCACAAATGAAGCCCGAAAAGAAAATTCAGAAGGACTCTGACGAATCGTTTATTTGCTTAGGTATTCCTAACGAATGGATTCCGATAATTCAAAAAATGGGTTATATGACTGTTGACGAGCTTAAAAAAGCAAATCCAAACAAACTTCATCAGGATTTATGCGGAATGAACAAAAAACACAAGTTAGGACTTGAAAACCCTAAAAGTGAAGATGTTAAAATGTGGGTTGCATAATTAATGATATTTAATTTTGTGCCTTAGTGCCTTTGTGGCAAATGAATAAGTAAAATGCAATAAATGAATAAAAAATCAAAAATAGCAGTAATAGGAGAAGGAAGTTGGGCAACAGCAATAGTAAAACTACTATTAAATAATGTTGACCAAATAAATTGGTATGTGCGTGATAAAAGTGTAATTGAATATATCAAAAGGCATTATCATAATCCTAATTTTTTAAGTTCAGTAGAGTTAGATGTCAATAAAATTCGCTTTTATAATTCAGCTGTCGATGCAATATTCGATTCCGATTTAATTTTATTTGTTGTTCCTTCAGCGTTTTTGCAAGTAACAATTGATGGTTTGCCAAGTAATGCTTTTGAAGATAAATTTGTAATTTCAGCAATCAAAGGAATTGTTCCATGCGACAATCTAACTATTTGCAGTTATTTTAATAAAAAATACAATGTTCCAGAAAGCAATCTCGCAGTTATATCTGGACCTTGTCATGCCGAGGAAGTTGCATTAGAAAGATTATCTTACCTTACAATATCTTCTGAAAAAGCAGAATATGCTCGATTTATCTCTAATCTTTTAGATTGTAGGTACATAAAAACTTCAATTTCCGATGACATTTACGGTATAGAATATTCCAGTATTTTGAAAAATATTATGGCAGTGGCAGCTGGTATTTGTCATGGTTTAGGTTATGGCGATAATTTTCAGGCTGTTCTGATTTCAAATGCAATACAAGAAATACAGCGATTTGTAACAACCGTACATCCAATTAATCGAGATATAAATTCATCTGTTTATTTGGGAGATTTATTAGTTACTGCATATTCGCAATTTAGCCGTAACAGAACTTTTGGAAATATGATTGGAAAAGGATATTCGGTTAAATCTGCACAACTTGAAATGAATATGATTGCCGAGGGTTATTATGCTTCGGAAGGCATTTATGAAATAAATAAAAAGTTTAATGTTCACATGCCAATTACAAATGCTTTGTATAATATTCTATATCAGAAGATTTCTCCAGCAATTGAAATTCGATTATTAACCGAAGAATTAAGATAAATCCAACAGAATTGCCACGTCCTTTAGGGCGTGGTAATAATTAATGCAGTCAATTTTAGGACTTTAGCCCTTTTTGCTTGATATAACTTAATGTAGTTTAATAAAAAAATAAATCAACTTAATATGCAAAAAACAATTTCAATTATTGGTTGTGGAAACATCGGACAATCAATAATAAAAGGTCTATTATTTAATGGTTTTGAGCCAACTAATATAATTGCAACAAAACGCAATCTGAAATCAATTCAATTCTTAGGTGACTCTGGTGTAAAACTAACTTCAAATAATATTGAAGCAGTTAAACAATCTGATTTTGTAATAGTTGCGGTTAAACCTTTAGATACAAAAAATATTTTAGATGAAATAAAATCAGCTTTAAATACTGAAAAACACACAATTATATCATTAGCAACCGGAACAACAACTGCTGAATTAAGCGAAATACTTAAAATGAATATTCCAATTTTCAGAGCAATTCCTAATACCGCTGCTGAAGTTGGCGAATCAGTTACATGCCTTTGTGCCATTAATGCAGATGAAAATAAAAAAGAAGAAGTTCAGAAATTTTTTGAAAAAACCGGAATTTCTCTTTTCATTAATGAAGAGCTTATGGAATCGGCAACAATAATTGGAGCTTGCGGTATTGCTTTTGTTTTGAGGTATATAAGAGCTATGATTCAAGGCGGAATTCAAATCGGATTTGATTCTGAAACAGCAAAAGCAATTGTAAACCAAACAGTAAAAGGTGCTGCCGAATTATTGGTTCGTAAAGATGTGCATCCAGAACAGGAGATTGATAAGGTTACAACACCTAAAGGTTGTACAATTGTAGGTTTAAACGAAATGGAACATCGTGGTTTCAGTTCGGCACTAATTAAAGGAATTCTTGCTTCTTACGAAAAAATCGAGAAGTAATAAATGATTGATATTTGGACTCTTGTAATCCTATGTATTCTTGGATTTATTGCTGGATTTATTGATGCAGTTGCAGGTGGTGGCGGATTAATTCAATTACCAGCTTTATTAAGTTTCTTACCAACATTCCCGGTAGCATCTGCAATTGGAATAAATAAATTTGCGGGATTTCTCGGTACTACAACAGCAGCCATCAGATATGTAAAAATGATTAAAATAAACTGGAAATTTGTTGCTCCGGCAATAGTTACAGCATTTATTTTTTCACTTTTGGGTTCAATGATGGTTACATTCTTAAATGCAGCAATTCTTAAA
>MEND01000017.1:17578-20412 GCA_001768975.1 Bacteroidetes bacterium GWA2_31_9
TATTTGTTTACACAATTATTGTAAAGCAGTTGGGATTGAAGGAAGGAAAGCCAGCTAAACCATCACTAATAGTTTATTTTTCAACTATAACAGGAGTTATTATTGGCTTTTATGATGGCTTTTTTGGTCCCGGTACAGGAAGTTTTCTAATAATGATTCATATAATAGTTTTTGGATTTGATTTTCTTCATGCATCTGTTTATTCAAAAATCATTAATTGTGTTACAAATTTTTCTTCGCTATTATTTTTTTTAATAAAAGGCTTAATAGTTTTTCAAATAGCTGTACCACTGGCAATTTGTAATATAGCTGGCTCTTGGATTGGTGCAAAAACTGCAATTAAACGAGGAAGTTCTTTTGTTAGAATAATTTATTTAAGTGTAGTATCAATTCTTATTCTTAAGATGGCATACGAGATATTCCTGTCAAAATATTTCTAAAATAATAATTTTATATTTTTCCATTTATACTTATTTGTTACTTTTATAAAAAGTAATTTACATTTTATGGAAAATATTAAAATCAATATTGATAAAGCGTTTAGCTTCATTTCTAAGTCTGATTATGAAAATTTTTTAAGTCAAACAAATGAAAAAATATCACAACTCGAAAATAAAACTGGCAAAGGAAATGATTTTTTAGGATGGGTAAATTTACCAACTACAATAACAGAGCATGAAATTACTGAAATTGAAAAAACTGCCGAATATTTAAAATCAAAAGTTGATTTAGTTGTTATTGTTGGAATTGGAGGCTCATATCTTGGCTCAAAAGCTGTAATTGATGCGTTATCAGATAGTTTTACAAATTTAAAAACAAAAAAAGAATATCCGCATGTAATTTTTGCAGGTCAGAATATTAGCGAAGATTATCATTACGAATTAATTGAATTATTGAATGATAAATCTTATGGAGTTATTGTAATTTCAAAATCAGGAACTACAACAGAACCAGCTCTTTCATTCAGAATTCTAAAAGAACATATTGAACATAAATACGGAAAATCAGAGGCAAAAAACCGAATTATTGCAATTACAGATAAAAGCAAAGGTGCATTAAGAGAACTTGCAGATAAAGAAGGATATAAAACATTCGTAATTCCTGATGATGTTGGAGGAAGATACTCAGTTTTAACTCCTGTTGGACTTTTGCCAATTGCAGTAGCCGGATTTAGTATCAGACAATTAATTAATGGAGCTAAAAAGATGGAAAATTTATCTGGCTCAGCTTTAACTTCAAATGAAAATATCTGCTCACAATATGCCTCAATAAGAAATACTTTATTAAAATCGGGAAAAACAACAGAAATCCTTGTTAGCTATACTCCAAAACTTCAAAATATAAGCGAGTGGTGGAAACAACTTTATGGAGAAAGCGAAGGCAAAGAAAATAAAGGAATTTTCCCAGCATCAGTAAATTTTACATGCGATTTACATTCAATGGGACAGTACATTCAGGAAGGAATGCGAAATATTTTTGAAACCGTAATTTCTGTAAAATCTCCAAAATATAAATTTCAAATTCCGAAAGAAGAAATAGACTTGGATAAATTGAACTTCCTTGCAGGCAGAAGAATTGACGATGTAAATAAAATGGCCGAACTTGGAACAATGTTAGCACATGTTGACGGTGGCGTTCCAAATATTAAAATAGAATTGCCTGAGCTTAATGAATATTATTTAGGTCAACTTTTATATTTCTTCGAAAAAGCTTGCGGAATAAGTGGATACATTCTTGGAATTAACCCATTTGACCAACCTGGAGTTGAAGCATATAAGAAAAATATGTTTGCTTTATTAGGAAAACCTGGTTTTGAAAACGAAACAAGAGAATTAAAAGCGAAAATTGACTAAAATCATATAATTTATTGTTTTTTGACATCATTTTCTTAAATTTGTATATTATTCAATAAAGATAGATTTTTCAAGTGCGATTAATTTACATAATTTTATTACTAGTTTTTTCATATTCATTAAATGTATTTTCTCAAGATACAATTGTTTTATTGACAGGTGAAAAAATATTATTAAAGGAATACACTTTTACTGATACCGATTTTTATTTAAGTTATACAAATAAAAAAGGCAAGCATAAAACTATTGAAAGAGATTATATTTATTCAATTAACGATACACTTGGAAATGTTAAATGCCTTTATAAAGAAGATACTCTAGCGTCTGAAGATAATGAAGTGCAATTAACTTGCGACCAGATGTTTTTTTATGTAAAAGGTCAATCAGCAGCAGTTGAACATTATAAGGCTCCATTTGTTACTTTGGGAGGCGTTTTAACTGGAGCAGCCGGGGCATATTTCCCACTTATAGGATGGGGACAACCTATATATCCTACAGTTTATTGTGGTGTGATAGGTTTTACAAATTCAAGTAAGAATACAGTAAAGAAGAAGTTCCCAAGCTATTCTGATAATGAATATTTTATTTATGGTTTTCAGGAAGGTTCACGTGCCAAAAGAACCAAAAATGCCATTGCTGGTGGTATCACAGGATTATTTGCTGGAGTAATTAGTATTATGATTATTGGTGCTTTTCAATAGTCTATTCTCCTTCAAATTTTAATTTCTGCAATTTTTTTTATTTCTATTGGTCTTAATTCAAAAAATATTAAGCTTAATATATTGTTTTTTAATTAGGTGATATATAGGCATTTACTTTAAGGTTTTATTATAAAGCTAAATAATTGTAATGTTTAGTTAAACCTTTTTATCTTTCTTTAATCAAAGAACCAGAAATCACTTTAAAATTATAAATTATGAAAACTAAAAAACAATTACTTGGAATTATTTTAGCGATAGCTTTAATAATTAGTTCTGGAAT
>MEND01000017.1:20424-25700 GCA_001768975.1 Bacteroidetes bacterium GWA2_31_9
ACAAAACTGTGGAAAAGGAATGCTGAAAAATATTTCTGACCTGACAGAAGAGCAAACTGCTAAAATTGAGGCATTAAAAACACCTCACATGAAAGAAATGCTTCCGTTAAAAAATCAAATGGCAGAGAAAAAAGCACAACTTACAACACTTACAACTGCTGAAAAAGCTGATATGGATGCTATTAACAAAAAAATTGATGAAATTGGAACTTTAAAAACTCAAATGTTGAAAAAACGTGAAGCTCACAAGCAAGACATTAGAAAAATTTTATCTGAAGAGCAAAGATTAATGTTTGATATGCATCAAGGAAATTGCAAAGGAAAAGGTCAAATGGGTGAAGGAAAAGGAATGAGAAAAGGCAATGGCCCTCATGGAAAAGGAATGGGAATGCGTGATGGTAATGGTCCTCATGGAAATGTAAGTGAATAATTATTCCGAAAATTAAAAACATTCATAAAAGAAGTACAATATGTACTTCTTTTTTTTATTTTAGTAAATTCAAAATAGATTTAATTATGACAACCGAACAAATCAGGATAAAAAACATGGTGTGCAATTGTTGCATCAAGGTTATTACTTGGTTATTCAAGAATTATGATATAAAAATAAATAAAATCGAACTTGGCTTAGCAGATATTACTTATAATGAAAGCTATATTTCAAAATTAAAAATTGCTGATTTGCTTCATGAAAATGGTTTTGAATTACTCGAAGATCGTGAAAAAATTATTATTGAACAAATTAAACTTGCAGTAATAGAATTAGTTTACCACCTTAATAATGTCGATTCAATTATTCGAAAATCTGAATATTTGGTTGAAAAACTAAATATGAGCTATCAACAAATTTCAAAGATCTTTTCAAAAAGTGAAAATATTACATTAGAAAAATTCATCATTCTTCATAAAATCGAACGCACTAAGCAAATGCTCGAATCAGATGAGTTTACTGTAAGTGAAATTGCATACATGATGGATTATAGCAGTGTTCAGCATTTATCTACACAATTTAAAGCAATTACTTCAATTACACTCAGCGATTATAAAAAATCGCCTGAAATTTATAGAAAATCTATAACTGAACTTTATTGATTTAATGAATTTGTAAATTAAATTCGAATGGAATTGAAATCACAAAATCAATAATTTAATCGTAAAATTCACAACAACAATTTGTAAAAGTTTAAATATTGAAAAAAAGTCACTACTAACCGACTAAAATTTTAATTTTCTTGGAACTATTTAATAGTTAAACTTCAACGAGGTAATTTAGGATTTTGGGGTAGTTTTTATTTTATTGCCATCAATCACCTACGTTGAATAGCTCGTAGAGCTTAAATGACAATAAAACAACATAATAGAAATTCAATTTTTCCTCGTAGAGGATTAACAAGAATTTAGTCGGTTAGTAGTGAAAAAAAGTAAAATTTTGAAATATTTAGTTTGTAAGCAAGTCTTTTAATACATATCCACTGTATTTGCGTCAATTTTGTCATATTCACTATGAGTTCCTATAAATTTAATATAAACCTGACCACGGTCAAAATTTACCTTTACAATTAACCTATAATCATTTCCTTTAATATTGAATACAATTCTGTTATCTTTCAATAAATCAGCTGACCTGTATATTTGTTTTACATCGTTAAAACTCTTCCATGTTGAATTTTCAATGTTAAATATCCATGATTTTAATTGATTTTCAACATCATTGTGTATGCTCCAAAATTCTTTTAAAGTTTTTTGTTTTATTATATGCATCAGAATTAAATTAAAAAAGAAAACTAATTGTAATGAATATTACAAAATTAATTTTCTTTTTTGAAAAAAATAATGAGTCGTTAAAAAAAATGCCTATTTATTGATTATAAATAACTATTGTAGTATAATATTGTTCTGTATATTTATTTATTAATCAAATAGTTGTGTGAAATAAAAAAAAGTTGTTTGTTATAAATATTTCACTCGAATTAACATTATAATTAATATGATTAACTTTCAATTAGACAATTTATAACTTTGTAGCAATATTTCATAAGGAATTTGTAGCCTTTCATTAATTTTCTTAATCATATTAAGTGTTAATTTTCTCTTCTTATTTAAAACCTCAGAAACTCTTGAGAACGTACCAAAAATCGGCATTAAGTCTTTGGGTTTCATGCCCTTTTGCTCAGCTATAAACTTAATATACTCAATAGGATCTGGAGCTTCAACAGGATAATTTTGTTTTTCGTATTTAACAATCAATAATCCTAAAATTTCTGCTTCGTCTCCTTCAGGACTTCCTACTGAAGCATCAAATATTTCATCAAGCCTTTTCAAAGCATTTTTGTAATCATCTTCAGTTCTGATAATTTTTATATCCATTTTTTAAATAGATTAATTTGAATATACAAAAATAGAAAAAAATTACATAATTACCAAATTGGGAATTAGCGTTTTTTAGAATTTTGAGGAAAGAAATATTTAAAATTCAGAGAAAAGTAAGAACCACCAATATTATTTCTTGAATTTTCCGTTCCAGTAACGTCATTCTTAAAATAAAGAGTTTGAAACATATATTTGAATTGATATTGGTATGACATTCCTAGATAAAATATACCAGAATTTGTATTTCTAAATTCCCATCCAACATTAGCCAATAAACCTATATTTGTCCAACGTTTTCGCATTCCATAAAAATGTGGAATTACAACATCCGATGGATAAAAGTTTGCACTAAAACCCACCGCATTATCCATATAAATATTTTTTGTCAATCGTAAATATGCCAATAACATACATGGTATTTCATATCCAATAAATTGTAGTCTGCTGGTTGAAATACTATCGTTTGTAACAGTATTGTCGTAATTTCTTCTGATAAAATTAATTCCCGTTTGTAATGAAAAAATATGAGTAAAATACTGTCGAATCTCCATTCCAAACATATAGCTTCTTTTGTTATTTATTTCAAGAAGTGTTGTGCTGTCAACTTGTTGCAGGATATCGTTGTTTTGTACTATATTAAGAGGATAAACTAAGCTGTACTGAAAACCAAATAATGTTTTCGCTTGATTTTCTTCTTCTTTAATTTCTTGAGAAAAAGTAATTAATGGAATTAAAAAAAACAGACAAATATTAAATATAAGCTTAATCATCTTGTTGAGATATTTTTACTATTTCAAGATTTTCGGCAGCATATTTTAATTTTTGATACCACTTATTGCCATATTTCCTTGATATTGAATCTTCAAGAAAACGATAAATAGGAACTCCTGAAATATTTCCAAGTAGTAACGCCGAATTACAAATTTTATTCCTATGATAATTTACTGCATCAAATTTATTGTATTTGCTGATTCTAATAGGATATAAATGACAAGAAATTGGTTTACGAAATTTCACTTTTTTATCGAAATATGCTTTTTCAATTGCACATTTTGCAACTCCATGTTCAAAATAAATGTAAGCACATTCTTTATTGTTAACTAATGTTGTAACATAATCGCCATCATCGTCAATAGTGTAAAATCCATCTTTTTCAATTGCTTCAATTCCTTCCTGACGCATGTATGGCTTAACTTTTGGATAAACGCTACTTAATTTTTTTAATTCCGACTCTTCTAGTGGTGCACCAGCGTCGCCATCAATGCAACATGCTCCTTTACAATTACGTAAATCGCAAACAAACTCTTTTTGAATAACATCAAAACTAACTATGACTTTTCCTATTTGAAGCATTTATTTGGTATAGCTATTTGCAAATATAAAAATTATGATAACTTTTTTTGAATAATAAGTTGTAAAGTTATTAAGAACATTAAGTTAATGAGAACTAATTTCAAAATCTTAATTCTAATTCATTGTTGTCCGATAAAAATAAAATTAAATCATGGAATGACTTGATTTTATTACGTACCTAAAGGCACTAAAATAATAATGGCTTACTTTTTTTTCTACCAATATCATGTTCCCAAGGGAACTGTCCCATCGGGACAATATATTGGTAGAAAGACAATTCCAATGTTGACATTAGTGCCATTGGTACGAAATATTTTTTAATCGGACAATAGGGATTCTAATTCGTCAATCCTTAATCTAAATGTTTTTTGGTATTGGAAAGTTTTTAAAATTACAGTAGGTTTGAAAATTAATTAAAAATATATAGTTAAGCCTAAAGTATTTTTTGTAAAATCTTTGTGTCTTAGCGTCTTAGCAGCAAAAACATGATACACGAAAAATTATTAAATCCACAAAGTATAGTAGTCGTTGGAGGCACTGATAATATTCAAACTCCTGGAGGTAAAGTTTTAAAAAATTTAATTGATGGAAATTATAAAGGAAATCTTTATGTTGTTAATTTGAAACAAGATAAAGTGCAGGGAATTAATGCTTTTAAAACTCCTCAAGATTTGCCTCAGGTTGATTTAGCAATTATAGCAATTGCTGCAAGGTTTTGTGTGGAAACTGTTGAGGTATTGGTTAAGCAAAAAAACACAAAAGCTTTTATAATACTTTCGGCTGGATTTAGTGAGGAAAATCACGAAGGAGCAATTATCGAAAAGCAAATTGTTGACATTATTAATAGTGTTGGCGGAAGCTTAATAGGACCAAATTGTATTGGTTTTTTAAACTCAAATTATAATGGAGTTTTTACAACACCAATTCCAAAATTAGACCCAAAAGGTGTCGATTTTGCTTCAGGTTCTGGTGCTACAGCAGTTTTCATTATGGAAGCAAGTATGCCTAAAGGATTAACTTTTTCGAGTGTTTATTCGGTCGGAAATAGTGCCCAGCTTGGAGTTGAAGACGTTGTTAAATATTGGGACGAAAGTTATAACTCGGAAACAAGTTCAAGTGTAAAACTGCTTTATATTGAAAGTGTTAACAAGCCTAATTTATTGCTAAAACACGCATCATCGTTAATAAGAAAAGGCTGTAAAATTGCAGCAATAAAATCGGGAAGTTCCGATGCAGGAAGTCGTGCGGCTTCTTCACATACTGGAGCTTTGGCAAGTTCAGATGTTGCTGTTGATGCACTATTTCGAAAAGCTGGAATTGTGCGTTGCTATGGTCGTGAAGAATTGGCTACAGTGGCATCAATTTTTATGCACAAAGAACTGAAAGGTAAAAATATAGCAATTATTACTCATGCTGGAGGACCAGCTGTTATGCTTACCGATGCACTTTCTTCGGGCGGTTTGAATATCCCTCATATTGAAGGCAATAAAGCAAAAGAATTACTTACGAAATTATTTCCAGGTTCATCGGTGGCAAATCCGATTGATTTTCTT
>MEND01000017.1:25720-30333 GCA_001768975.1 Bacteroidetes bacterium GWA2_31_9
ACTTGGTGAAATTATAGATGCTTGCGAAAACGATTTCGAAAATGTTGACGCAATGGCGGTTATTTTTGGCAGTCCCGGATTGTTTCCTGTTTTCAATGTTTATGATGTTTTGGATGAAAAAATGAGAATTTGTAAAAAGCCAATTTATCCAATTCTTCCGTCAATAATAAATGTAAAAGATGAAATTGATTACTTTTTGGCAAAAGGTCGTTTAAATTTCCCCGATGAAGTTGTTTTCGGAAAAGCATTAAGCAAAGTTTATTATACTCCGAAACCACAATCTGAAAAAAATAATTTGCCTGAAATCGATAATGCAAAAATTCGTAAAATTGTTGATAATGCTTCAAATGGATATTTAAGCCCCATTGAAATTCAAGGATTACTTGATGCTGCAGGAATTGATAGAGCCGGTGAAGCTGTTGTCGTAACAAAAGAAGATGCAATAAATTCTGCACAAAAACTTGGATTTCCGGTTGTAATGAAAGTAGTTGGACCAGTTCATAAATCTGATGTTGGTGGAGTTGTGCTTAATGTGAAAAATGCTGAAACAGTTGCAACTGAATTTGACAGGATGTTCAAAATTAAAGATACTACTGCAATTCTTATTCAGCCAATGCTTTCGGGCGTTGAATTATTTGCAGGAGCAAAGCGTGAAGACAAATTCGGACACATGGTTCTGTTTGGTCTAGGTGGGATTTTTATTGAAGTTTTGAAAGATGTAAATGCAGGTTTAGCTCCACTTTCAGAAAATGAAGCTGACAATATGATTAAAAGCCTTAAAGGCTACGGGATTATTAAAGGTGTGCGAGGACAAGAGCCTGTTAATGAAGAACTAATAAAAAATATAATTGTTCGTTTATCGGCGTTAGTAACAGTTGCACCTGAAATTTTTGAAATGGATTTGAATCCACTTTTAGGAAAATCGGATAGGGTAGTGGCGGTGGATGCTAGAATTAGGATTGAAAAGTAAAATTTATTAGATTTGAACCAAAAATTAAATGATTACTCGAATAAAAATAAATGGTTTTAAAAGTCTTGTAACAACAGAACTATATTTTGGACCATTTACTTGTATTGCTGGAGCAAATGCTATTGGAAAATCTAATCTTTTTGATGTATTTACTTTTTTGTCAAATCTTGCAGATAAAACAATTATTGAGGCTGCAAAATCAGTAAGAAGCGAAAATCAAAAACATTCAAACATTCGAGACATTTTTTATAGAAGTGGAAGTGATTATTTTTCACAAATTACTTTTGAAATTGATATGTTGGTACCTCAACAAGCAATTGATGATTTAGGACAAACTGCTGATGCAACAATAACAAGTTTAAGATATATTTTATATTTGAGATTAAACGAAGAAGCTACAGACGGAGAACCAATTGTAATTGAAAAAGAAGAACTTAGACCTATAACTCTTGGGGATACTAAAAAAAATATCAAGTTTGAATATAAAAAAGAGTGGATAGAATCAATATTACAAGGACGACGGTCAACAAAAATTCCTTTTATATCTACAGAAGGGGAAAAAATTAAATTGCATCAAGATGGCAATAAAGGAAGAACAACAGATTTTATTGCTCATAAAATGCCAAGAACTTTACTTTCAACCGTTACAGCTGAGTCTCCAACTGCATTTTTAGCTAGGCAAGAAATGCGTAATTGGACAATGTTACAATTTGAGCCAAGTGCGTTGCGACAACCTAACTTTATATATGAAGTAAAGAATGCAGAAATAACTGCAAATGGACTAAATCTACCTGCAACATTATTTAGATTACATTCAGAAAAAAAAGAAAAAGATGTTTATCAGATTCTTACAAATAAATTAAAAGATTTAGTAGAGGATGTTATAGAGATTAGTGTAGATAAAGACGAAAAAAGAGATTTGCTAACACTTCAAATTCTTTTTAAAGGTGGACTAATATTACCAGCTCAATCATTATCTGATGGTACTCTACGATTTTTAGCATTAGCTATTATTGAAGAGGACAGTCAGAGTAGTGGATTAATTTGCTTAGAAGAACCAGAAAATGGAATCAATCCTAAAAAAGTTCATGAAATGGTTGAATTGATTAGTGGAATGGTTACAGATACTGATTATGCAGTTGATAGAGATAATCCTTTACGACAAGTTATTATTAACACTCATTCACCTATTGTAGTGAGTGCTGTTAATGAAGAAAGTTTGTATCTAGCAAAAGAAAAGGAACTTTTTGTAGAATCCTTTAATAAGAAAATTAGTTGTACCGGATTTTCTGCACTTCCGAAAACCTGGAAAACTTTAAATAAGTTGGTTGATACAACAAATCTTGGAGAAATTTCAGCATATTTGGATAAGAATTCTTCTGAAAAAAGAAATACTCAGAACATAGTTAATGACTCAGAAATTCATTACGGTAAGCCTTCACAACAGATTAATCGTAAGAGAACTGTAGCTGAAAATGTAGCACAACAATTTAAAATTGATTTTGATTCTGTATGAAAGTGCTAAAGTTTACACTTATCGCTGATGGAAGTTCTGATAAAACATTACTTAGGATTATTAAATGGTCGTTAGATAATCTTTATCCCAAATTACCAAATGAAGGATACTATGCAGATTTTAGGACATTGCCTGATCCACCAAAAGGACTTGAAAATAAGGTTGCTAAAGCTATAATATATTACCCTTTTAATATCTTATTTATTCATAGAGATGCAGAAACTATTTCGCCCAAAATTATTAATAAAAGAATTGAAGAAATAAGGGCTAAGTTACAAGAAAAAGATTTTGAAAGAACAATTTGCATTGTCCCAATTAAAATGATGGAAACATGGTTGCTTTTTGATTTAGAGGCTATTAAAAAAGCGGCAGGAAATCGGAATTACAAAGGTGTTTTAGATATACCACAAATTAAAAGCGTTGAAAACGAACAACAGCCAAAAAAATTATTGCACGAATTATTAAAAGAAGCCAGTGGGTTAAAAGGAAGAAACTTAAAGAAATTTAATACAGATAAAGCTGTCCATTTAGTAGCAGAGAATATCGAAGACTTTTCTCCGCTTCGAATCCTTTCAGCATTTCAAGAATTTGAAAAAAAAATAAAACTAGTTGTTGACAGATTTATTTCAGAATAATTAATTGAAAAATCATAAAAACAGCGTTATCAGCTATCCAATTAAATAGAACGCAGATGACACGGATTAAGCTGATAATCACGGATAATATTTGTGAAAATCATAAAAATCAGCATTATCAGCGTTCCATCAACTAAATAAAATGAAAAAACAAGACCTAATATTTATAACATTTTGTATTCTATTATTTCTGCCATTTTTTATAAGCGAAACTGTTTATAATTATTACGATACATGCAACAAAGAGCATGGAATGATAATGAGCTTTATAAAGTTTGCAATTCTTGCAACGATGGGAGAATCAATTGGTTTAAGAATTAAAGCAGGTGTTTATAATCAATCAGGTTTTGGTTTAATTCCAAGAGCTATTGTTTGGGGTTTTCTGGGGCTTACCATAAAACTTGCTTTTGTTATTTTTGGAAAAGGAGCTCCAATGTTTCTCGAATATATGGGAGTTTCGGGAATTGGCGAAGCAATGAAAGGCGATTTTTCTGCAACAAAGCTATTAGGAGCATTTACAATTAGTGCAACAATTAATCTTATTTACGCACCTGTAATGATGACCTTGCATAAAATTACAGATACTCATATAATTAGCAATGGTGGTACAATTTCTGGTTTATTTAAACCAATAAAATTTGGTCAAATTATGGTAAATATGAATTGGGATGTTCAGTGGAATTTTGTTTTCAAAAAAACTATTCCATTTTTCTGGATTCCAGCTCATACAATTACTTTTCTACTCCCTGCAGAGTTTCAGGTTTTGTTTGCTGCTGTTTTAGGAATTGCACTTGGAGTGTTGTTGGCAATTGCTAGTTTAAAAGGAGGTAAGTATTAGTTATGAAAAATAAGTTCTTTGTTAAAAAAAATAAATATTCCTCTTACCATATACAGAAATTAAATTATGATAGTTTTTGATTTTTGTTGTTGGAAAAACTTTGTAAATGCTTAATTTTGAGTAAATTAAAATATGAATAAATATAAATTAATATCAATAATTTTACTTATTACAGTTGTTATATTGTCAATATTTCTAATTACCTCCCCAAAAAATAATCTTGATGAAAAAATCGTTAAAGAATTTCAGGATAGTATAAAGATATCTGATTTAATAAGTCTAGGTAAATTATTAATAAATAGAATTGAATATAAAACATTCGTAAATGAGATTGAAAACAATAATCTTATACTTTTTCCATTACACAAAAATAAAAAGGTTGATACTTTAAAATTGGAATTGAATTTTATTGAATTATATTTTAAAAACGATAGTATTAAAAATTTGATTGATATAAAATTTACAAACTAAAATGAACTCTCCTATAATAATAATTGCCATTCTAATTCTTAGAATAGGAATAATAACTCAAATCTCGGCACAAGAAGTAGAAAAAAAGCTAGATTACGGAATCAAATTCAATGGCTTTGTAAAAAGCGATTATTGGTACGATTCGCGAAAAACTGCCGGAGCCAGAGAAGATTTATTTTCGCT
>MEND01000018.1:0-1554 GCA_001768975.1 Bacteroidetes bacterium GWA2_31_9
AAATAAATTAAATACAAATTATCAAATAACAAACTTTAATGGAATTCACGAATGGCCATCTGACAGCCTGTTTGAAGAAGCAGTTCTTTGGTTTGAATGTAATGCAATGAAAAATAATTCAATTTTAAAAAATGACAAAATTATAAACCAAACTATTTCGATATTTGAAAATCAAATAAAAAACCATGAAAGCTTAAATAATTTTTATTTAGCTTATATAAAAACACTTACACTTATTAACTATATTAATAATTTAACTGACATTACTGGTTTCTCAAAAAAATTCAACGATTTAAAAACCAAAAATGAAGTTAAAAATGCTCTTAAAGAAATTGAAGATTTAAAAGTATTGGAATTAGCCATTCAAAAAAGCTACTATAGTGCGTTTCAAGCTAAAGACACAATATGGTGGGCTTCTGAATTGAAAAATATTGAACAAAAATCTGATAAAAATACATTAAAAGGTCAATTGTTTTACAGAATTAAAAATTTCCTTGGAATTATGTGTTATTCAAACTGCAATTCTGCAACTAAACAAGGAAATATCTCATTATTAAAAAACACGTTGTTTGTTTACAAAAATGTTTCAGAAAACAATCCTGATTATTACTATTTCTCAGCATGTTTAAACGGTTTGCTGAATAATAGAAATGCTACAATTGAAAACCTTAGCAAAGCTATCGAGCTAGGTTTCAACGACATTGCTCAAATTCAAAATGAATATGCTTTTAATCAACTAAAAGGAACTCGTGAATTTTCTGACTTATTGAGCACTATTCAATAAATCCATTTGTGATTTAATATTACAAAATTTACCTTTACGACAAATAAATAAATATTATCAAAAATGAAAAAAATCATAGTTCTTGGAGCAGGTTTAGTCGGAAACGCCATCACTCTCGACCTGTCTAAAGATCACGATGTTACCGCAGTTGATATTAATCCTGAGCCATTAAATAAATTATTTGAAAGCCACTGTCTTAAAACAATAGTTGCTGATTTATCTGACGAACAAACTGTCAAAAATTTAGTTAAAGATTATGATTTAGTAATTGGAGCAGTTCCAGGCTTTATGGGCTTTCAAACTGTAAAATATGTGATTGAAAGCAATAAAAACATTGTTGATATATCATTTTTTCCGGAAGATTTGTTTGAACTAGACGAATTAGCTAAAAAACACAATGTTACAGCTATTGTTGATTGCGGAGTAGCACCCGGAATGGGAAACATAATTCTTGGTTACCACAACGAAAGAATGAAAATAGAAAACTACAAATGCTTTGTTGGAGGACTACCTTTGGTTCGTGAATGGCCTTACGAATATAAAGCTGTGTTTTCGCCAATTGATGTAATTGAGGAATATATCCGTCCTGCTCGTTATGTCGAGAATGGAAAAGTAATTATTCGCGAAGCACTTTCCGACCCTGAACATTTGTTTTTTGAAAATGCAGGAACTTTAGAAGCTTGGAATTCTGACGGACTTCGTTCGCTCATTAAAACCATGAATATTCCAAACATGATTGAGAAAACAATGCGATTCCCTGGAACCATCGA
>MEND01000018.1:1588-1871 GCA_001768975.1 Bacteroidetes bacterium GWA2_31_9
CGAAGGCGATTTTACAGCAATGCGAATACTAATTGACGGAAGTGAAAATGGAAAAAATATAAAATACACTTACAATTTATACGATAAATACGACGAAAAAACTAATACAATTTCGATGGCAAGAACCACAGGATATACCTGTACAGCAGCAGCAAATTTAGTTTTGAATGGCGATTTCAATCGAGTTGGAATTTGTCCCCCAGAATACCTTGGAATAAATGAACAAAATTTCAATTTTATGATTAATTATCTGAAAGAACGTGATGTTATTTATAAAGTTGAA
>MEND01000018.1:1882-11324 GCA_001768975.1 Bacteroidetes bacterium GWA2_31_9
CAATTAAAAAATCAATCAAATGATTAATAGCAAGAAATTTACAATATTATTTTTAATAGCTGCAAGCATTATATTTCAACAATGCAAAAACAAACCTGATGGAACGCAACCAAATGAAGGTGGCTTATCAAACCCTCAAAGCAGAATTGAATGGGATTTTAATCGTTTAAAAGACCCAGAAACAGGGCAAATTCCTGCAAATATAAGAAAGCAAGAATTGGATTTTGCTAAAAAACTTCCAAACGATCTGTATCAAAAAAATACAATTTTCAATTGGTCGGCTCGTGGACCATGGAATGTTGGAGGAAGAACCAGAGCAATGGAATTAGATGTAAATGATGAAAATATAATTTTAGCTGGTGGAGTTTCTAGCGGAATGTGGCGATCTACTGATGGAGGACAAAGCTGGGTAAAAACTACTGCAAATGACCAACTACATAATGTAACTTGCTTAGTGCAAGATAAAAGAGTTGGAAAAACAAATACTTGGTATTTTGGAACCGGTGAAGCTTATGGTAATTCTGCAAGCGAATCATATTCAGCATTTTTTACTGGAGATGGGATTTTTAAATCTTCTGACAATGGACTTACTTGGCAATCTGTAATATCTACTGCTACAGGTAGTCCACAACTAACTAACAACTTTGATTTAGTTTGGAATATTGCACTTGATAATTCTAACGATACTGCCGATATTATTTATGTTGCTGTAAAAGCAAAAATTTATCGTTCGACCGATAATGGAACAACATGGACTCCAGTTCTACAAGGTGGAGTAACAACTTCATATTTTACTGATGTAGCCGTAACAACTACTGGCGTTGTTTATGCAACTATTAGTTCTGAAGGAAGCAAAAGAGGAATTTGGCGTTCCGAAGATGGTGTAAATTACACTAGAATAATTCCATCTGATTTTCCTACATCATATAATCGAATTGTTATTGCAATTAATCCATCAAATGAAAACGAACTTTATTTTCTCGGTGTAACTCCTGGATTTGGTCAACAAAGCACTAATTTTGTTGGAGATACAGAATGGAATAGCCTTTATAAATATACATATTTGGCTGGTAATGGTGCTGATACAAATGGAGTTTGGGTTAATTTATCTTCAAATATTCCTAATAATCAAGTTTCTAGCTTCGATAATTTTTATGCACAAGGATCTTATGATTTAACTTTAGCAGTTAAACCCGATGAACCAAATGTTGTTTTTATTGGAGGAACTAACTTATATAGATCAACAGATGGTTTCACAACACCTAATAATGTCAAACAAATTGGTGGTTATGAAGTTGGAACAACATTTCCAAATTTCAAAGTTTACTTAAATCATCATCCCGATCAACATCGATTATTATTTTCTCCATCAAATCCTAATATTTTATTTAACTCCAACGATGGTGGAGTATTTAAAACACTTGATTGCAAAGCTGATACAGTATCTTGGATTTCATTAAACAATGGTTATTTAACTTCTCAAATTTACACAATCGCTATTGATGAAAATAATGAAAACGACAAGTTTCTTGCTGGATTTCAAGACAATGGGAATTTTTATACTAATACCACTAATTTAACTTCACCATGGACAATGCCTTTAAATGGAGATGGGTCATTTATGTCAATTTCAAACGATGGAAATACATTTTATTTGTCGATTCAAAATGGTAAAGTTTATAAAATGAAACTTGACAACGATGGTAATCCAACAGATTTTGCTAGAATTGACCCAATTGGTGGCGATAGTTACCAATTCATTAATCCATTTGAATTAGACCCAAACAATAGCAATATAATGTATGTTGCCGCCGGTAAATATTTATGGCGAAACGATAGCTTAAATTATATTCCACTAGCTGGAAATTACGATTCAATTTCTACAGGTTGGTTCAAGATGGGTGCAATTGCAAATTATAATACAGTTAATATCACATCAATAGCTGTTTCTAGAAATCCAGCAAATGTTGTATATTATGGAACAACTGCAAAAAAAGTATATCGAATTGATAATGCAAATACTGGCGATCCTGTTCATACACTTTTAAATAATACTACATTTTTTCCAAACGGAACTGTTAGTGGCATTGCAATAAATCCAGATGATGCAAATAAAGTAATGATTGTTTATTCAAATTACAGTGTTTACAGTGTATTTTATTCTGAAGACGGTGGAACAAACTGGATTAAAGTTGCCGGAAATCTTGAACAAAATGCAAGTGGTTCAGGAACTGGACCATCGTGCAGATGGGCTTCAATTATGCCAAGAGGCGATTCAACATATTATCTGCTTGCAACAAGTGTTGGAATGTTTTATACAACTAATCTTGTGGCAGATTCAACCGTTTGGACTCAGGCAGGATCTGATGTAATTGGTAATGTAGTTTGCGAAATGATTAAAACACGTGCATCTGATGGATTGATTGCTGTTGGGACTCATGGAAATGGGGCTTTCAGTTCTCATTTATTACCAGTAGGTATTAAAAATATTTCTGAAATGAAATCAGATTTTTCAATTTTTCCAAACCCTGCTAAAGATGTTTTAAATATTCAATTTAAATCATTATCAATCAATAATAAATTACAAATATTTGATTCAACAGGTAAATTATTGATTTCATTAAATAATATAACAAACATGCAAAAAATACTTCTTAACAAATTACCAAACGGAATTTACTATTGCAGTCTTTCGCAAAATGAAAAATCAGTAATTAAAAAATTTATAATTCAGAAATAATGGGAAGCAACAGTATTGGCAAATTATTCACACTAACAACTTTTGGCGAATCTCACGGCGATTCCATAGGTGGAATTATTGATGGTTGTCCTTCTAATATTAAAATCGATTTTGACTTAATAAAAAAAGAACTCGAAAGAAGACGACCAAGTTCTGAATTTGAAACCAAAAGAAGCGAAACCGACGACTTCGAAATTGTTTCTGGATTATATAATGGAGTTACAACTGGAACGCCAATTGCTTTTTTTATAAAAAACAACAATAAAAAGGCTGCTGACTACAATAACTTGGAAAACATTTACCGTCCTTCGCACGCCGATTTCACCTATTCTAAAAAATACGGAATTCGCGACCATCGTGGAGGAGGCAGAGCCTCGGCAAGAGAAACAACATCATGGGTTTTTGCTGGAGCCATTGCAAAGCAAATATTAAACTCATACAATATCGAAATTGCAGGATTTGTTACACAAATAGGTGATATTAAATTAGAAATAATGAGCCTCACTCCTAGCCCATATTTCGCCGACTCTTTTGTTACACGATGTCCTGACAAATCAACAGATTTGAAAATCCAAAAACACTTAAAAGAGATTCGTGAACAAAACGATACTTGCGGAGGAATAATCAGTTGCAATATTAAAAATTTACCAATTGGTTTAGGAGAGCCTATTTTTGATAAACTCCACGCCAGACTTGCTCACGCAATGATGACAATTAATGCAGTTAAAGGATTTGAAATTGGTGAAGGTTTTAATTCAGCATCTTTAAAAGGTTCAGAAAATAATGATGAATTTATTGAATCCAGCCAGCAAATTCATACCAGAACAAATCATGCCGGAGGGCTTTTGGGTGGCATTTCTAATGGCGAAGACTTATTATTCCGTGTCGCGTTTAAGCCAATAGCTTCAATATTGCAAAAACAAAGCACTGTTGACACCGATGGAAAAGCTACTGAAATAGTGATAACAGGTCGCCACGACGTTTGTGTAGTTCCTAGAGCAGTTCCTATTGTTGAAGCTATGGCTGCGTTGGTTATAGTTGACTTTATGTTAATTGCAGCGGCTTATAAACATTAAATTAAATTCGATATTAAAACTATTGCCTTCAAAAAAAAATTATAGTTTTGCAATTCCATTTTAAATCTTAAAATTATGAAAAAATTAGCAGTTGTTGCATTAGGCGGAAATGCTCTTTTAATGGCTGGTCAAAAAGGCACCATTGATGAACAAGAGGAAAATGTATATAACACATGTAAAAATATACTTGAACTTATTAAACAAGATTATAATTTAGTTATAACTCATGGAAATGGTCCACAAGTTGGAAATATTTTATTACAAAATAATGCTGGTGCTTCTGTATATGGAATCCCTGAAATGCCATTAGATATTTGTGGAGCTTACTCCCAAGGATTTATTGGCTATATGATTGAACAACAACTTCGTAATGTTCTGGAAGAAGTTAAAATCGACAGAGATATTATTACACTGGTTACTCAAGTTTTGGTCGATAAAGACGATCCTGCTTTTAAAAATCCGACTAAACCTATTGGTCCATATTACTCAATTGAGCAAGTTGAAGAATTCAAAAAAGCAAATCCAAATGCAGTATATAAAGAAGATCCAAAAAGAGGTGGATGGAGAAAATTAGTTGCTTCGCCAAAACCTTTCCGTATTGGAAACAGAAAATCTATCGAAACTTTAGCACGTAATGGACAAATTGTTATTGCTGTTGGTGGCGGTGGAATTCCTGTATTCTATGTTTCTCCTAATAAACTTCAAGGAATAGATGCAGTAATTGATAAAGACTTAGCATCCTCACTCCTTGCCCATCAAATTGGTGCTGACGAATTTTATGTTTTAACAGATGTTCCAAAGGTTTGTTTAAATTTTAATACACCACAAGAAAGAACTTTAGATAAAGTTACTGTTGCCGAAGCAAAACAATTTTTATTAGATGGAGAATTTGGTGAAGGAAGCATGGCTCCAAAAGTAAGAGCAGCTCGTGAGTTCATCAAAGGTGGTGGAAAACAGGCAATTATCACAACTGGATCTGAACTTGGAAAAGAAAACTCAGGAACTAGAATCGTTTTGAATAAATAATAGGAATTTTGAATTTAGAGATTTAGGAATGAACTGCGTAGCCAACCTCAAACCTCAAACCTCAAACCTCAAACCTCAAACCTCAAACTTCTCTTAACCAAATAGATATAGAACAATAGAACAATAGAACAATAGAACAATAGAACAATAGAACAATAGAACAATTTAACCATATAATAATATAACAATTTAACCATGAGCTTCAATTTAAGAAACCGTAGCTTTTTAAAGCTTTTAGATTTTACACCACAGGAAATTAAGTTTTTACTTGATTTATCTTTCGATTTAAAAAAGGCAAAATATGCCGGAACTGAGCAACAAAAGTTAAAAGGCAAAAACATTGCTTTAATTTTCGAGAAAGACTCAACCCGTACTCGTTGTGCATTTGAAGTTGCAGCACTCGACCAAGGTGCTCATGTTACTTATTTAGGACCCACAGGTTCGCAAATGGGTAAAAAAGAATCTGTAAAAGATACTGCAAGAGTTCTTGGCAGAATGTATGATGGTATTGAATATCGTGGTTACGGACAAGAAATTGTTGAAGAATTGGCTGCATTTTCGGGTGTACCGGTTTGGAACGGATTAACAAACGAATTTCACCCAACTCAGATTCTTGCCGATTTTATGACAATGATTGAACATTGTGATAAACCTTTACACCAAATCAAATTTGCGTATTTAGGCGATGCAAGAAATAATATGGGAAATTCTTTATTAGTTGGAGCTGCAAAAATGGGAATGGATTTCCGTTCAGCTGCACCAAAAAGCATACAACCTGACGAAAAACTAGTAGCACAATGTCGTGAAATTGCAAAAGAAACTGGAGCTAAAATTTTAATTACAGAAGATGCAAAAGCAGCAGTTAAAGATGTTGACTTTATTTATACAGATGTTTGGGTTTCAATGGGCGAACCCGATTCGGTTTGGACAGAAAGAATTAATCTTTTGAAACCTTATCAGGTAAATAAAGAATTAATGGCTGCAACCGGAAATCCAAAAACTAAATTTATGCATTGCCTTCCTGCATTCCACAATAAAGAAACAAAAGTTGGTGCAGAAATTTTCCAAAAATTCGGTTTAGACGGAATGGAAGTAACTGAAGACGTTTTTGAATCATCAGCATCTATTGTTTTCGACGAAGCAGAAAATAGACTTCATACAATTAAAGCTGTTATGGTTGCTACACTTGGAGCTTAGAAGATAGAAGATAGAAGTTTGAGATTTGCGAAAGTGTGACGGTGAGATAGTGAGACAATGTGCTGGTTATCACTTTCTCTTCGACTCGCTTTCTCATATTTTTCTTCTCTGAATTTGAAGTTTGAGGTTTGCGAGTTGTGAATGTTAAATGGTTATATTGTTAAATTGCTTTGCACTAAGCGTCGAAGCGTTGTTACACTGTAAAATAATTAATCGTTAACCATTAACCAAAGCATAATCTTTAATAAGAATATCGGCAGGAATATGTAAACACTTGCTCAATTTTCTAATCATTTCAAGCGAGAGCTTTCTTTTTCGATTAAGTACTTTTGAAATATTGCCTTTGTTGCCAAGTATTTTTACTAAATCATTCTGGTTCATTTGGCTTTGTCCATCATAAATTTTATTGCTTCAACTGGGTCGGGTTCAGGAATATGAATATTTTTGTTTTCATAGTCTTCGATTAAAAGAGCCAAAAGTTTAGCTTCCCTTTCTGCATCACTACCTGCTTTTGAATGAAATAGACTTTGAAATTTTTTTAATGCTACTTCATATTCTTTTTTTGTTTCTATGATTCTCAAATATTTTGTCATTATTTTAAATCCTAAATTCAAGTATCAAAAGCAACTTTTTGGTTAAGCAAATGTAAGAATAAGAATTCATTTTTTGATAAAAAGTCAAAAAATAAGTTGCACCGCATGAAACTTTTATGTATTTTTGCCTATAATTAATTATGTTAAACCAAGTATTGTTTAATTTATCAATACTTACAAAACTTATTGAATATGATACATGAAAAACATTATTAGTAAAAGGACACTGATTGAGAATCCTAATTATATTAATGCAAAAAAACATATTGAAACATGGCTTTCTGAAGTTAAAACTGCAAATTGGCACAATCATAACGAATTAAAAGAACAATTTGGAAGTGCTTCAATAATTAACCAACACAGAGTTGTTTTTAATATTAAAGGAAATAAGTACCGACTTGTTGTTGATATAGAATATAAAATTCAATTTGTATATATAATTTGGTTTGGCAGTCATAAAGAATACGATAAGTTAGAAGTAAGTGAACTTACATATTCTTAGAAAAAAATTAGTAACAATGTAATTTAACTAATATGAAAATTAAAGTAATAAAAAACGAAAGCGATTATAATGAGGCTCTTAAACGTGCATATTTATTAATGCACAAAGAAAATAAGGAAGATGCTGATTATAACGAAATGGAAGTATTAGGAGTTATAATCGAAAAATATGAAGATAGGTATTGGGTGATTGATAAACCTGACCCTATTTCTGCAATAGAATTTAGAATGGAACAAGATGGTCTGAAACAAGTTGATTTAGTTAAACTTTTAGGAAAATCAAAAAGTGTAATTTCTAAATTATTGAAAAGGCAAATAAACCTTTCGGTTGATATGATTATGAAACTAAATAAGGAATTAAAAATTCCTTATGAATCGCTTCTTTCTGATGGTCATTAATATAGAAGTCGGAAGATAGGTATTGTTTGGGTTAAGTTTTGCTGTTACTCTCGCAATAAATTCCTAATTCCTAAATCTCTAAATTCTAAATTTTATTTGTTATAATACTTATCTATTATCTTATAAAGTTCTTTAAAATTGATTGGCTTCGACATATACTCGTCCATTCCGGCATTTATACATCTGTTTTTATCGTTTATCATTGCATAAGCTGTGAATGCAATAATTGGAGTTCGTTTTCCTGTTTGCTTTTCAAACTCACGTATTTTTTGAGTTGCTTCAATTCCAGTCATTACAGGCATTTGAATATCCATTAAAACAATATCATAATTATTTTTTTGATATTTATCTACAGCCAATTTCCCATTTTCAACTAAGTCTAAGTTCCATTGTTTTGATTTTGCAATTGCACTTATTAAGTGTTGATTAGTAATATCATCTTCTGCTACAAGTATTTTTATATTTTGTATATTTTTATAATCTTCTTGTTTTGCAACCTTCTTATTTTCAAAATCATTACCAGGTATTTCAAAAGGAATTTCTACAGAAAAAGCAGAACCTTTTCCTTCAATACTTTCAGCATTAATTGTTCCATTCATCATAGTTACAAGTTTTTTAACGATTGATAAACCAAGCCCTGTACCCTTAATTTTTACTCTTTCTGATTCATCAATCTGATAAAATTCATCAAAAATTTTATTCAAACTCTCATCAGAAATTCCTATCCCACTATCTTCAACTTGTAAACTAAATAAATAATTATTTTCAAGTTTTTTAATATTAAAAATAATTTTCACTTCGCCTTCATTAGTAAATTTTATAGCATTACTAACTAAATTTACTAAGACTTGTTTAATCCTTAATGGGTCGCCAATTACATTTGAAGTAAAATCATCAATATTATTGTATCTCAAAGTTAAATTTTTTGACTCTGCAACTATTTTAAAACTATCAACTACAGATTCTATCAAATCGCTTAAATTGAATTCCTTATTAATAATTGAAACTTTCCCTGCCTCAATTTTAGACAAATCCAGAATATCGTTAATAAGCTTCAACAATGTTTCGCCTGAGGTTTTTATTAATGAAAGCATTTCTGTTTTTTTGGAATCTCTTTCCATATCTATTAAAACCTCTGTAAATCCAAGAATTCCATTCATTGGAGTTCTAATTTCATGGCTTATATTTGCCAAGAATTTACTTTTAGCTTGATTCGCATCTTCAGCCAAATTCATCGAAAGCTTTAGTTTTTCCTCGTACTCTTTTTGCTTTGTAATATCTCTTGAAATATAACCAAGCATTAATTTATTATCTATATTAATTGGAAAAACTGATACCTGAATATACTTTTCAATATTTTCTGGACAAAGAATCCTATTTTCAGTTACATTATAGAATAACTTACTTTTTCCATTTTTCAAAGTTTGAATTACAGAATTTTTAATTTTTCCCATAAATTCAGAATTCTTTTTTTCTGCTGGCAGTGTTATATATTGAACGTCCCAAATATATTTTCCAAATGCATTTGAGGCAGAAATACCGCTAATAACTTCCTGTGCTTTATTCCATTCAATTATAATTCCATCGTCATTTACCAACGCAATACCATCAACTGATTGATGAACCAATTGTTTGAATTTAATTTCAGATTCTGCCAATAATGAATCAGCTATAATTTTATCAGAAATATCTCTTGCAATAACCTGAGAGCAAGCAACATTATTATACAAAACTGGTACAGAAATTATTTCAACATAAAGCTCCTCTCCGCTTTTGGTTATTAATTTTTCAATATTTCCAATTTTCGAATATTCTTCTGAATCATTTTTAATTCTGTTAATTGCTAGCTCTTTATCATTGTTATGAAAAAAATTTAAAACAGACTTTCCTTGAACATCTTCTTCTTTCTC